>CADBQS010000032.1 GCA_902796915.1 uncultured Ruminococcus sp. | reverse complement strand
TTTACTAATATTTATTTTTTCTGTTTATATTCCGTAAATATACATTACGATTATAAGCGATAAAGGCCAAAAGAAACAAAATATAATTGGTTCAAATATTCCCAACTGCATAATACTTGAATTAATTACCAAAAGTGTTGAAAGTATTATCCCCATTACTGCCGCTAATGAATTTATAGTCCTAGAAATAGCTATCATATACCTAGATTTTATACAACCAAGTACTCCATGCAACATTGCTTTTACGCTACCATTTGTAACTAAATTAGAATTAACAACTTCCTTTTCATCTCCTTTATTTTCATTATTATTTACTATCTCAATTGATTTCATCGGCACATTAAAATCTTTAGCTACCATATCTTTTGTTATAGAAACATCGTTAGTATTTACAAATAATTTTATCCCATGGTTCACAAGCCCTTTTATATCTCTCCTGATACTTTTATCAGATTTATAAGATATAACAAGCATTGCAACAAGTTCTCCTTTAACTGAAATATAAACTGCTTTTTGATTTTTTGCACAGCATTTATGTTCAAATACCTGCGATGGCGGACATACTTTATATTTTTTTAGTAACTCTCTATTACCTATTAATATTCTTTTTCCATCTGCCCATCCAACTACTCCTAAATCGTTTTCATAGTGTACTGAACTCGTCTTTGGATATCTGTTCACTTTATAAGATAAAGCTTTCTCAAATACTTTATTTAGCGTACTATCAAGACTGTTTTCAATAGCTGCGGCATATAAAAGAGCAGCATCTATTCTTTGTTCACCAAATGTTCTTATGCCCTTCACAGATACTTTATCCGGTGGATATAATTGACTGGATTTCACTAATATACAATTTGCTTTATAAAATTGATTTATTCCTTTTTCTCCGTTTACAACACAGCCTTTACTTAATAAACTAGATGAAGCTTTCTTTAATATCATATCTCTAACGAAATAATTGCAAAGCGGGATACAAATACAAGACGTAAAAGATAAATTTTGAACTGCTGTATATATACTTCTATCAACCAATATTCCCCATATAAATCCTAATATACAGGCAATCCAATTAATGTAAGATATTTTATCAAATATCTTTATATCACTAGATTTATTATTTAAAATTTTATCAAGATTATTTTTATAATACTTACTTGATTCATACACCAAAGATAATTTTTTATTTGTATTAAATTTAAATAATTCCTCTAATTTTTTTTTACTGGTTTCAATTTGTATATTCACCTTATCTGTTCTTGATGTTAAAAACTTAAAATCTTTCTTTATTTTACTAATGCTTAAATATTCAGACGAATAAATCATTAACATAGAAAAAGAATATATAAATGAATATATCGGTACATTACCATTTAAAAAATCATCTTTTCTAAAAAATATAAAAATTGCTTGTAATATACTTCCGATAAAAGCTAAAAGGGGTAAACTACGTATTTCTTGCTTTTTCTTTATTATATCTTTTATAGATATGAATACCTTTTTTCTCCCTATTATTGTTACTATCATAACTGAAAATAAATTTATTAGTTGATAAAAATATCCAGATAACAAGAATTTTAAGTTAGATAATACTTCTATTTTTCCATTTAATGATAATGTTATTAAAAAAAGAATTATACTGCAAAGAAATAATAGTATTGCAGATAGCCTACATTTCTTAATAGTTAAATATATATTTTTTCTTATTTTTGATTCATCTTTTATGTTTATATAATTATCACTTTTATCTTCAATACTTGTTCGTCCCTCAGATTTACTTTCTTCTTTCAAGCTAAAATCACCCTCTTTACTCTTACGTCATCCTTTGTCTGCATACCTCATATACGCCTAATCCAGTTGCTACAGACGCATTAAGTGAATTTACTTTTCCATACATTGGTATAGATATTATCACATCACATTTTTCTCTAACTATTCTACTTATCCCTTTTCCCTCAGAACCTACAACTAAAGCTACAGCTCCTTTTAAGTCTGTCTTATATAAAGCTTGTCCGTCCATGTCGAGACCATATATCCACAAGCCATTATCTTTTAACTCATCAATTGCTTGAGATATATTCGTAACCTTTGCAATCTTCATGTATTCAACCGCTCCTGCGGACGTTTTACTTACTGTATGCGTAATTCCAACGCTTCTTCTTTTGGGTATTATTATACCATGTACACCTGCACACTCTGCTGTTCTTATTATCGCTCCGAGATTATGAGGGTCCTCAATACCGTCGGCAATCACTACAAATGGAGGCTCCCCCTTACTTTTTGCATAATCTAATATTTCACTTACTGTGCAGTATTCTTTTTCAGATACAATAGCCACAACTCCTTGGTGATTACCTTTATTAGATATTTCATCAAGTTTTTTATAATCTATTTCCTTAATAGATATATTCATATCCCTTGCCATGGATATTATAACCCTCAAAGATCCATTATGCTCTCCTCTTAAAATATATATATTTTCAAAATTAACACCGGATTTCAACGCTTCTATTACCGAATTTCTTCCTATTATTATTCTATTATTTTCAATCTCTTGATTTTTGTTCATAATCAATCTCCTATTTACGGAAAATTTTATTTTCTTTCATTATATCATAACCTTAAAAATTTATATATTATCACCCATAACCATTTTAGAAAAATATTCCGTCAATCTTTGCATAGATTCATGGCTCAACACATGCTCTACCTTACATGCATCCTGTTCTGCTATAACTGGGTCGATGTGTAAAATATTAATAAAAAAATTTTTTATTATTTCATGCCTTACATAGACTTCTTTTGCTATTTTCTCTCCATGCTCAGTTAATTTTATCTTTCCATATCTCTCGTGCATTACTAAACCCTCGGATTTAAGGCTATTTATTGCTTTATTTACGCTAGGCTTGGAAAGTTTCAACTTATTTGCTATATCTGTTATTCTTACGTCTTCATCGTTTTGCTTTAATATGTATATCATTTCTAAGTAATCTTCAAGTGACTCCGTTAAGCTGTACATTTAGTCACTCCTTCCATTACTTTTTCCACATCCACTGCTATAAGGGCAACTACCACATTTACCCCCACAGCCCGGATTACTATTTTTAAATCCCTTTATATATCTCCATATTCCCAGAAGCACTAAGAATACAGCCAATATAATTATAAATAAATCTATCATCTCATCCTCCATTAAATTAAATAAATATTTTAGAAAATAGAGTCCCAAATTGATAAACTAATGCCGAGGCAAACCATGCTATAAATAATTGATATATTATGCTTATAATCGTTAATTTCCAGCTTTTTAGTTCCTTATGTATTGCAGATACTGCCGCTACACAAGGTGTATATAATAATACGAATACCATAAACGCATAGGCACTCATTGGCGAAAATAAGTTTAATATTATATTACCTAATTCGGCCGTTCCTTGTGCGTTATATAATACGCAAAGCGTACTCACGATTGATTCCTTTGCTATTAATCCCGTTAAAAGCGATACCGCCGACTGCCAATTACCAAATCCACAAAGCGTAAATATTGGAGCTATAATACTTCCGAAAACAGCTAATATACTTTCGGATTTATCCATTGTAAATTGAAGATGTAAATTAAATGATTGCAAAAACCATATAATAATCGTTGCCCCTAATATAACCGTCCCTGCTCTTTCCAAGAAGTCTCTTACTCTATCCCAAATATGGAGTAAAAGATTCTTGCGTGACGGTAATTTATATGTTGGTAGTTCCATTACGAATGGTGATTCTTGTCCTTTAAATAGCGTATCCTTGAATAAAAAGGCACTGAATATCGCTCCTACTATGCCAAGTAAATAAAGAGAAAATATTGCTATCGTCTGATTATTCGGGAAAAATGCCGATGCAAAAAGAAAATAAAGAGGCATTTTGGCACTGCATGACATGAATGGTATTAAAAATATCGTTAAATTTTTATCTTTCTTATTTTCTAATATTCTCGTACCTAATACTGCCGGTACGCTACACCCAAATCCCATTAATAATGGTACAAACGCTTTACCAGATAACCCTATTTTTCTTAATAATTTATCCATAACAAATGCGGCTCTGGCCATATATCCACTATCTTCAAGAATAGACAATAACGTAAAAAGTAAAATTACCTGTGGTAAAAATGATAGTACTGCTCCTGTTCCCCCTATTATCGCATCGAGAACTAAGCTTTTTGTCCAATCAGACGCACTAAACATATTTAAATAATACTCTGCAGATGCAAGAACATTATTTGCCATGAAGTTTTCTACGGCTTGCTTTAAAAAATTACCTATCGGGCCAAATGTTATAAAGAATATGGCAAACATCATGACTAAAAACATCGGTATTGCTGTAAATTTTCCTGTAAATATTCTGTCTATCTTATCTGATATACTTTCTTTGTCATCTTCTTTATCCCACATTATACATTCAGAACATATCTTACATATATATTTATATCTTTCATCTGCTATTATTATTTCATAATCTCTATTTTTAGTAGTTTTTATTTCATTTCTTATCTCGTTTATTGCTACTTCTTCTCCGCTTGATAATTTAAGCTCTGATAATATTAATGCATCCTTTTCAAAAACTTTTATTGCTTTAAATCTTAAATTATCAATATTATTTCTTTTGTAACTTAGCACTTTCTCTATTTTCTTTATAGAAGCTTCTATATTATCTGAATAAAAATTTTTCTTACCTCTTAATCTATTATTTTCTTTACTTATCTCCTCTAAAAGCTCATTTATGCCCAAAGCTTTACTGGCGGAAATGGGTATAATTTTCACTCCTATTTCTTTTTCTAATTTTTTATAATCTAACTTTTTGCCCTTTTTCATCAATATATCCATCATATTTAAGGCTATTATCACCTTATAATCAAGCTCTAAAAGCTGTGTTGTTAGATATAAATTTCTTTCTATATTTGTTGCGTCTATTATATTTATAACTATATCAGGTTTTTCCTGCTCTAAATAGTTTCTCGTTATTACTTCTTCTGGAGAATACGGCGAAAAAGAATATATACCGGGTAAATCTATAACATCAATCGGTGTTTTCCAATTTCTTACTCTCCCAGCTTTATGCTCCACTGTAACGCCGGGCCAATTACCAACATATTGATTACTTCCTGTCAATTGATTGAATAAAGTTGTTTTTCCGCAATTGGGATTACCTATCAATGCAGCCTTTACAACTGATTTAGGTTTATCATTTTCTACTTTAACAATATGTTTTGTTTTCTCTTCTCTCACGCTTACTATATCACTCATTTATTGATTCCTTTCCCAAAACTATTTCTATATTTTCTGCCTCTGTCTTTCTTATACTTAATTCATATCCTCTAACCTTTATCTGCATAGGATCACCCAGCGGAGCCGTCTTTATTAACTTTACTTCTATTCCTGGCGTAATTCCCATATCTATTATCCTTCTTCTTATTGCTCCAGTGCCACCTACTTCCTCGATTATCGCCGTATCACCCGGATTTAATTCACTTAGCTTCATTTTTTCACCAGCTTTTTGTTATAAAATATATAATTACTTACATCTTATATTATATTACGTTTAATCAAAAATGTAAACCTAGGCTAACAATTTTCCTAAATAAAAATATATGGCAATAATTTCATATTATTACCATATACTCTTTAATTTTTTATTTATCGCTTAATGCTACTAATCCCGGTAAAGGCTTACCCTCAAGAAGCTGTAATGATGCTCCGCCGCCTGTTGATATATGCGTCATCTTATCTGCAAAGCCTAATTTTTCTACGGCTGCAGCAGAATCTCCTCCGCCTATTATCGAAATTGCTCCACTTTCGGCTATTGCTTTAGCTACGGCTATCGTACCGTTTGCAAATCTTTCCCACTCTGAAACTCCCATAGGACCGTTCCATACAACTGTACCGGCTCCCTTGATAGCCTCAGAGAAAAGCTGTGCCGTTTTCGTTCCTATATCAAGTCCCATCCAACCGTCTGGGATTTTATCAGCGTCAACTATTTGAGCTTCCGTATTTGGATCGTATTCCAATCCTACTTTATTATCAACTGGTAAAAGTAATTTTACTCCCTTTTCTTTTGCACTAGCCATTATATTCTTTGCTAAATCTAACTTATCGCTCTCGCATAGTGATGTTCCTACTGAATAACCTAAAGCATTCATAAATGTATAGGCCATTCCTCCGCCTATAATAAGAGTATCAACCTTTTCAAGAAGGCTTGTAATTACTCCTATTTTATCAGAAACTTTAGCTCCTCCGAGTATTGATATAAATGGACGTTTAGGATTATTAAGAACTTCACTCATTGTTGATATTTCTTTTAATATCAAATATCCACAGGCCGAAGGTAAATATTTTGCTACGCCTTCCGTAGATGCATGAGCTCTATGGCAAGTACCAAATGCATCATTTACGTATACATCCGCAAGTGAAGCTAACTTCTTAGCAAATTCTGGGTCATTACTTGTTTCTTCATCATGGAAACGTACATTTTCAAGTAAACATACTTCTCCCTCTTTTAAGCTTGACGTAATTTTCTGTGCGCTCTCGCCTATAACATCCTCTGCCATTTTTACCTCTTTGCCAAGTACCTTAGATATATACTCTGCAACAGGCTTCAATGAAAACTTAGGGTCCACCTTTCCCTTAGGTCTGCCTAAATGAGAACATAATATTAACTTTGCACCCTTACTCAATAAATAATTTATAGTCTTCATAGACTCATTTATACGTTTTGCATCTGTTATATTTCCATTTGCATCTAGAGGAACGTTGAAATCGCAGCGAAGTAAAACCTTTTTTCCCGCAACATCAATATCTTCAACTGTTTTTTTATTCAGATAGTTCATAAAAACATCCTTCCTAAAATTTTAAATTTAAGTATGCCTATGGATTATACAATATCTAATAAAAAATTTCAAGCATAGATTAAGTAACAATAAAACTCATTATTACCATTGCTAATCAAATATCTGTTAATTAAACATATCTTCTGGCAGAAAATATTTTGGATCGCTAAATGATGCAACAATTTCAGGATCATCTGTAATTTCATATATATGTGGTAACTTTTTGGGAACTTGTTTTAAATTCAAATTACGTTTTGAGAAAATTTCTTTTAAAATCTCTCTTGACTCCATTTGATGCTCTTCTAAATATCGTGAAAATACTTCTAAATTTGTCCCCACAAAGTGACACATACCTGCGCTAGTACGCCAATCCTCTCTGCACATTTTTATACCGATTTTTTTTGCTAACTCCCATATAAACCTGTTGACTACACATACGTGTACTTCTTTTCCATCAAAATTCTTATTAATAAAAGCAAATATAAAACTATTTCCTTTAATCGCACACTGCCTATATTCCTTCCCTTTTATCTTGAACCAATTTCTCACACGCTTGTTAGCTTCAACATGGCTTATAATTCTACCATTAGGTAAATGAAAGCGCTCCACTCCTCCTTTATCATCGCTTGGTTCGCCACATCTAGCTACATAAAACCAGTATCTTAGGTCACTGCTATCAGGACCAATTATTGTTCTTCCTAAAGCTCCAGCCTTAAAGTTAAATCCTACAGCCATAGTTAATAATGTTAATGAAAATGAAAATGAAAATAAAAATTTAATTTTTTTCATTTTATAATATCTCCTTATTAAATTATTACGTAATTAATTTTATCAATTAATTACGTAAAACTCAACAACTCATTAAAAATTATTTTTCATTCATTTCTATCCTACAATTTTTGCACACATTGCGGCCTTTAAATGATGTCATTTCATATGAATCACCACAAAATATACATTGCGGCACATATTTTTTTAATATAATCTTATCTTCATCAACAAAAATTTCTAAAGAATCCTTTGTACTTATATCCAAAACTTTCCTTAATTCTATCGGTAAAACCACTCTTCCCAGACCATCAATTCTCCTTACAATACCTGTTGATTTCATTTTTGTTGCCCCTTCCATTTACTATATCAGATTTTAAATTTTACTCTTTTTGTATTAATTTGTCAAGATACGTATTTTCATATCGTTTTACATCGATTAATCATAACTTTATTCATCACTACATATTATTATTAGCATATGTAAAAAGTGGTGATTTATTTTGTTAAATTACATTTGGGCATTTTTAATGCTTATAAGTATAATTTGTGCAGCGGTAACTGGTAGAATGGAGGAACTTTCTAATTCTGTTCTTTCCGGAGCTTCTGAGGCTGTATCTCTTATAATATCTACTATCGGAATGATGTGCCTTTGGACGGGATTAATGAAAATTGCCGATAAAGGTGGTATTACTTCTTTTCTTTCTAAATTATTTTCTCCTATATTAAAATTTTTATTCCCGGAATATCCAATTAACAGTCCAGCTTCAAAGGCTATTTGTATGAATATAACTGCAAATCTTCTCGGTCTCGGGAATGCCGCTACTCCTTTCGGTATTACTGCTATGAAAGAAATGCAAAAACTTAATAATAATTCTCATACAGCTAATAACAGTATGGTTATGTTCGTTGTTATTAACACTGCGTCGTTACAAGTTATCCCTGCATTTCTAGCTATATTACGTCAAAAATACGGATCTATAGCTCCGTTTGATATATTACCTTCTATGTGGATAACCGCTATTATCTCGCTTACTGTCGGAATAATAGCTGCTAAAATTTTTGAAAGGATGTGCGATAAGTATTGAATAATATAGGTACATACGCAATACCGTTTGTAATATTTATGATTATCATTTTAGGGTTATTCAGAGAAGTACCGTTATTCGATACTTTTATCAAAGGGGCCCACGAGGGGTTACAGGCTACTCTTTCTATAACTCCCTCTCTTATAGGGTTAATCACAGCTGTATCTATGTTAAAGGCTTCGGGGGCTTTGGATATATTTACTAATATGATAGCTCCGATAGTTGCACATCTCGGCATCCCACCTGAGATAACCCCTCTTGCTATTTTAAGGCCTATATCAGGGAGTGGTTCCATCGCTTTACTCGATAATATTTTTAAAAACTATGGTCCGGACAGCACTGTCGGACGAATTGCTTCTATAATGATGGGTTCTACGGAAACTACCTTTTACACTATTGCTGTGTACTTTGGAGCTGTTGGAATAAAAAATTCTCGTCATACTATACCAAGTGCACTTTTAGCCGATCTTGTTGGTATAACTATGTCTATTATTACTGTTAAAACCCTTATGGCATAATCAATATATACACATCGATTGTTCATATTAACATATATAATTCAACATTTGGATATTTTGTATTGACAAATTTCACAATATATGATATTATTAACATGTAGATATTTTTATAAGAAAGTCGAGGGATGATTATGTTGAATTATAAGGATAATTTAAAATTCAATCAACTAGATAGTGAGGATGCTGATTACGTTTGTGGAGGTATCAATGTTTGCGAGAACATAGGTTCTAAATATTTTAAAGTTTCTCCAAGCCAAAGATGTAATTGTGGACAGTTCTCCCATGGGAATAAATGCGGTCATATTGATATTTGTGATAACTGTACATGGGCTCAAGCTCCATTCTTAGGTTCTGACACTATATACTGTTCAAAACAAACTTCAAATAATTAATACATAGTCGCAAAAATTTAATTAAGTAAGGTGCTAAATTATGGAAAACAACCTGCAAAAAATTTTTTTAGATGAAAAACTATTAAAGGAATTTTTATCGCAAAAAGATATTCAAAGTGCAAAAGAATTTTTAAAAAGTCATGACATAGAAGTTTCGACGCAACAACTACAAGATTTAGCAAAAGCATTAGTAGAATTGTCGAATGCCTCAGATGAAGAAATTCAGAGCATGAGTAAACAATTAGAAATTAATTCTGAACAACTGAATAATATTTCTGATAATGAACTAGATAATGTTGTTGGTGGAATCAATACTAAAATTTCTTTACGTAAATTATCTAAAATTATTTCTCTTGTTACTGTTCCTTTTTCAGTAATAAATGCATGCCTCAGTGAGACAAAACATGGACGCGCTGGATGGTTATCTGCTGCAACTAGTCAAGCTTTGTATGGTTTGTCATAGTAAACTATGGCAAAGAAAAAATAATTGCCAACAATCTTGATTGATATAGATTCTAAATTAATTAATATATAATTATGGTAAATATATTTCATAGAGAGAACTCCTAAATAAACTAGGAGTTCCTTTCTGTTTTATAAAATAAAAAACTATATGTTATTTACTAATTGAATTACTATTTACTTTTTACTTTCTTTTTGTTATAATATAATTGTAACAAAGGAGAGGAAATAAACTGGATAAATCAAATCTATATACTTACATATCTGCTGGTGTCATTACTCTAATTGCAGTATATACAATTGACACTTTAGCTAGAAATAATAAACAGCATGTTCAGCTTACTCCTAGTAACCCAATATCTGTCCAAAATCCGAACAATAATGTATTATATAATCAGTATAAACAAATCTCTTACATTCCAAACAACCAACAACATTCAGACGATAATATTCCTTTTTGCACACTTGGCAATCAAAAGCATTGGGTAGGATGCTGGATTCAATGTGTAAGAGGTATATTGCAAACTTTTGGCTTTGATGACAATACATTAAAGGATAATGACATAAATTTTTATAAATCCATAAAAAGACAATATCCAGAATTAGGATTAGCTAATCGAATACACCAAGAGCATGAAGATACTATGCAAAATATTCTTTCAAAGTATAATATAAGTTCTCAAATATATCATATTCATTCAAACGGTGATGAAACTGATATTAACGAATTTAATAGTTTTATTGAATCAAAATTTAATAGTACACATAAGCCTATAGCTATTCATTTAAATGGTCATTGGATACTATTAACAGGTATTAATGGTAATATCGTTTCAATTTATAATTCTTTGCCTGCTCCAGGAATATATAACAACGCAATAATGAATAAGCGTTCATTCTATAATTACATATTATCTAATGCCCCAACAGACGGAGGAGCACGTAAACTCATAAATATATTAGTCCCCAACTCCGAAGGAAATACAAATGATCCTGAATTAATAGATTTAAATATAGGTGGAACATTGTGTAACACAATAGCACTAAGGTCGCCTAATGACAATTCAATTCTAAGAAGCTTTTCCTATTACCGTCATTTTGATAGAAACAGCTATTTTGTTTTGCGGCAAGATAGAAACAAACATGAATTTAACTCACAAGAAGAAATTTTAAATCTAAATTATGAAAACTTAGATGATTTCGGTTTAGCATATTCAGAAATAGAAGTTTAATAAACTATTAGATACAAAGAACGCTCTTTAAAAGAGCGTTCTTATCTTTTATTACCTACAAAAAATAAGGCTATTGTTCCAGGTCCAGAATGAGAACCTATTACCGGTCCAATCATACTTATTATTACATTCTTTACATTAAATTTCTTCTTTATCTCATTTGCTACATAATTTGCATCGTCTTCGCAATCACCATGGCTTATAAATACTATCTGATTCTTAGGGTCTATAGCTATTTCTTCAAACTTCGATACAAGGCAATCTAAGGATTTGCGACGTCCTCTAGATTTACCCATCAATATTAAATGCCCTTCATCATCAACATGTAAAACAGGCTTTATGCTAAGCATACTCCCTAATATTGCCGTCGCCGCAGATACTCTTCCTCCTCTTCTGAGGTGATGTAAATCATCTACGGTAAACCAGTGGCAAAACTTTAATTTATTATCATTAAGCCATTTTTCAAGTTCATTTATATTCATGCCCTCTCTTTTTTTCATTACGGCATAATATACAAATAATCCCTCTCCCATCGACGCACATAATGAATCTACTATTGCTATTTTTCTTTCAGGGTATAATTCTTTCAATTTGTCTGCAGCTATATTGGCTGATTGATAAGTTCCACTCAATCCAGATGAAAATGCTATATACAATATGTCATTTCCGTTTTTCAGTATAGGCTCAAAGGCTTTTATAAAATCTTCTGGATTTATTTGCGAGGTTACCGACATCTTCCCTGCTCTTACTTTGTTATAAAAATCCTTTAACGGTAAATCTCTTCCATCAGAATAGTCCTCATACGTATTGCCATCTATTGTAAAACTTAATGGTAACACTAATATATCGAGTTCCTTTATTAAATCTGCTGGTAAATCTGTTGTAGAATCGGTTATTATCACGTAATTTGGCACGATAAACACCCTTTGTATATATTATTTTTTTAGTTCATACGCCAACGTAAATTATAACACCATAGCTTTTATTAAATCAAGTATTTAATCCTTATTATTAGAATATTTGTTATACATAGTAACATATAAATTGCATATAAAGATTTTTATAATATTTTGAATCAGGAGTAATTTTATGAATAAAGAAAAGATATTAAACTTCGAATTATATTGCCTATCATTAACCATACTTTCAGGAGTTATTTTAAAATATAGTATGCAGATATTCGGGGGTAATTTATGGACAGTATTAATAGGCTCCGCAAATAATAGTATATGGGAAAACATGAAAGCTTTTTCTATTGCTTATTTGTTCTGGTCCTTTATAGAATATTGTAATTTAAAAATATCAATTAAACAATTTGTTGTTTCTAAGGTTGCCGGATTATATATTTTTATAATTTTAGGGATAGTAATATTCTCAATCATAAAATACTCAATGGGAAGCTCTAACTTTTTTATAGATATCGTATTAATGATGACTTTGGTTTGTGTATCTCAATTCTTTTCATATAGAATTATGGCTTGCAATATAAAATTTCAGGATTGGTTTTCTATATCTGTTTTCTCTCTCGTTCTTTATTTAACTATGATGATATCATTTACTGTTAATCCACCTAAAGCTTCAATTTTTATGGATTCCGATACTCAATTATATGGAATAAACACATCAAAGCTTTAATTAGAGTAAATAATAAGCTCCTACTGGCTTACATGTGTAACTCAAAAATTTGTTTTGTAAAATATTCATATTTTTAAAATCAACTCTTGACTATATATATATATATGATAAAATAATATTAGTTCGAACTAAATTTATATAGAAAAGAGTGATTATTTATGCCAATAGGTAAAAACAAAAATTTGGATCAGAAATTAAATAAATTTAACCCCAAAAACCCCAATTTTACAGAAATTATTAGCGAACTTAAAGATATTTACAAGAATGAATTCCAAACAGATTTGAAAGAAGAGGAAGAGGATGTATCTATCCTTGAATCGTTAAAAGAGGTTTTAGAATACCTTTCTGAAAATGATACTATCGATAGCGAACATAAAAAGGCTCTGGATGATCTTTGTAAAAACGACAAAGAGTGGATGGAACTACTAGGGGGTGACGCAGTCAAAGCTAGCATGGATCTAAACGACGTATCTGAAGATAAGAACGGGGAGATGCTCCACACACTTAAGAGCACTTTTTCAGAATACTTGAAAAAAGTAACCCCGGCGATAGCGAATGAGAAAAAAGACGTCATGAAGGTTAAACGGTTAAAGGAAAAGGGAGTACCGTGGGTAAATAAATTAGCTAATTTGGTTAGACACATTGACGACTCTAAACCACTCACCGCCGATGACTGTAATAACATAGTGGATTTGACCAAAGGGACGCATTTCGGTACAAAAGCTACTATCAGAAAATATTTTGAAAAGCTTAAGAAGAAACTTAAAAAAGAACCAAAACAATAAGAAGAAGAAAAAAGAAGTAAAGTAATTAAGCTTTACTCCTTTTTTAGTCTCCAAAACCTATTCCTCTATCTCTGGCACGGTCGGTTATACTGCTATCGGTTGGGACTAGCTTCAATTTTCCGGCTATATCTTCACACAAACAAAGGACTTACGCTATTGCATAAGTCCTTCATGGTGAGCCATCGGAGATTCGAACTCCGGACACCTTGATTAAAAGTCAAGTGCTCTGCCAACTGAGCTAATGGCTCTTATTTAAATTAAATGGCTGGGATGGCTGGATTCGAACCAGCGCAATGATGGAGTCAAAGTCCATTGCCTTACCGCTTGGCTACACCCCAATAAAATTTTATTATTCTATGGGGTGGATAATCGGATTCGAACCGACGGCCTCCAGAGCCACAATCTGGCGCTCTAACCAACTGAGCTATACCCACCATACATGGTGCGCCAGAAGGGACTCGAACCCCTGACCTACTGCTTAGAAGGCAGTTGCTCTATCCTGCTGAGCTACTGGCGCAAATAGCAGTACCTATCATTAAAATTAACAAATATGGCACTTTGGAGCGGGTGATGGGAATCGGACCCACGCGACCAGCTTGGAAGGCTGGGATTCTACCATTGAACTACACCCGCATCTTTGCGACTATCATATAATATCATATGACAATCGCTGTGTCAACCCCTAATTTGAATTTTTTTTGAAAATTTTTCAAATTATTTTTAATTCCAATTTTTCTCCACCTGTCAAAACCACCTTAGACATAGTAAATCCGCCATTCTCGACTATTGTTGAGGCTAATTTATCTTCTACTTCTTTTCTGATAAGATTCCTTAAATCCCTTGCTCCACTCTTACCATTATACGATTTATGTGCAAGCAATTTTAATGCATCATCTTCAAACTCAAAATTCACTCCATGCTCTGCAAGCGTTCCAACATATTCATTAAGCATTAGTTTGGCTATATTTTTATAATCTTCTTCTGTCAAGCGATTAAATACTATTACTTCATCTACCCTACTTAAAAATTCAGGGCGCAAAAATTCAGATAAAGCTTTCATTACTTTTTCTTTCGTAAGTTCATATTCGCTTTTGCCAAACCCTACCATTCCACTTTTTTTATCGCTGCCAGCGTTGGACGTCATTACTATTACTGTATTTTCAAAATTCACCACACGTCCGTGAGAATCTGTTACTTTACCTTCGTCAAGTATTTGTAGAAGTATATTAAGTACGTCTGGGTGTGCCTTTTCTATTTCGTCAAATAATAACACGGAATATGGTCTTTGACGTACTTTTTCTGTAATTTGTCCGGCTTCATCGTATCCAACATATCCCGGAGGAGAACCTATTATCTTAGATACCGAATGCTTTTCCATAAATTCAGACATATCTAACCTTATAAGCGTTTCTGGTGAATCAAATAATTCTTCAGAAAGTACTTTTACTAATTCCGTTTTTCCTATTCCCGTTGAACCTACAAAAATAAATGATGCAGGTCTTCTTCTTGGACTTATTTGTACTCTATTTCTCCTAATTGCTGCTGTTACGGCTTCTACGGCTTTATCCTGTCCGATTATTTTCGATTTAAGCTTTTTATCTAATGATTCCAATTTTCTAAACTCATGCTCTTGTACTTTGGTTGCAGGTATCCCAGTCCACAATTCTATTACATGAGCTAAATCGCCCTCCTCTACCTTTACTCCCAATGCAAGAGGCTCTAATTCCTTAACTCTTTCTTCAAGCTTTGCTATATCACATCTTATTTGGGCAAGTCTTTGATAATCTTCATTATCCGCATCTGTCCCCTCGGCTACGAGTTTTTCTTCTTCATCTTTAAGAGGCTTTATTTGGGCTACTACTTTATCATATTCAGCTAAGTTTTTATTCCTTAATGCCGTACATGCACATGCTTCATCCAATAAATCTATCGCCTTATCCGGCAAAAATCTATCCATTATATATCTCTCAGATAACACTACTGCACGTCTTACAATTTCGTCTGTTACACATACTCTATGGTAATTTTCATAATAGGATTTTATTCCTCTCAGAACTTCTATCGTTTTACTTACCGACGGTTCTGATATCTTTATAGGTTGGAAACGTCTTTCTAGGGCTGAATCCTTTTCTATATATTTTCTATATTCTTTAAACGTAGTTGCTCCAATTACTTGTATTTCTCCTCTGGAAAGCGACGGCTTTAAGATATTCGCAGCACTCATAGAACTTTCTGAATCTCCGGCTCCAACAAGATTATGTACCTCGTCTATAAATAATATTATATTCCCATCTTTTTTTACTTCATCTATAAGCCCTTTTATCCTACTTTCAAATTGTCCCCTGAATTGCGTACCTGCTACTAAGGCCGTAAGATCTAAAAGATGTATTTCCTTATTTTTAAGTCTTGACGGTACCTTTCCTTCTGCTATTCTTATTGCCAATCCCTCTGCTATTGCTGTTTTTCCTACTCCAGGTTCTCCTATCAAGCATGGATTATTTTTTGTACGTCTTGAAAGTATTTGTATTACTCTCGATATTTCATTCTCACGACCTATTATTGCATCCAACTCATTATTTTGGGCTTTTTTCGTTAGATTATTGCAATACATATCCAAGAATCTTCTTTTAGATTTCTTCTTAGTTTTATCTTTTGGTTTAGAATCATCCTCTGAATCTTCTTTTTCTTCAGATTTATTTAAAAATGGTAAATTAGAAAATATTCCCCTTATAAGAGGAAACGTTGAGGCTCCTCCTTTGATGAAATCACTGTATTCACTTTCATCATTATCTTCACTTTTGTCTTCTTCTATATTTTCAATCTCCTTAGCTGTATTATCTGATGAAAACAAATCTGCAAATTGCTCTTGCATTGCGTCTAAATCCTCATCAGATACGCCCATTCTCTCCATCATCTCACTTATTGGCTTTATTCCAAGCTCTTTTGCACAATTTATACATAATCCCTGAGATTTGGACATATCTTTCTCCCTAGATATAAATACTACTGCCGGTCTCTTTTTACATCTATAACAAAGCATAATATTTCCCCTCTATCACTTATATTTTTAATCCTACTTTTAAATAATTACTTTTCATTTTCAATCATCGCCATAAAAATCTTTAAATACCGTATAACTGCATATACCATACATAAGGCTGTTAAAAACATTAGAGTTATATTAAGCACTCTATTCTCTATATGCCATATTGCTTTAAGCGATACTATTATAACTACGGAAATATAAAAAACTATTGTTCCTAATTTTCCGTACCATTTAGCTATTGGCGGAGTTTTATGTTTTTTTAGTAAAAATAATGCTGCTAAAAGCATAGAACATTCTTTTATCACAAGTATTGTTACTAACGGAATTATCTCTTTAAACTTAGACCCTATACATACCATAACTGTAACAAGGGTAAGCTTATCTGCTACGGGATCTAACATTCCTCCTAATTTTGTAACTTGGTTAAATCTTCTTGCTATAAAGCCGTCGAGTAAATCGCTCAATCCTGATAATACCAAAATTATTCCTGCTTGTATATAATTATCTTTTAAGATTGATAATGTAAATGGTATTAATAATAATATTCTTATGGCTGACAGAGCATTCGGGATATTAATATTATTTTTTATTTTTTTTATATTTTCTTCCATATTATAACCTCGCTAACTTAATGCTCTTTCACATTTCCCTAAAAACCCCATATGCCGGATTATTATAATATAAGCCTTTAAAAAAGTAAGTTTTATCTATGTTTTCTTCACTTAAAACGTAAGGCTCTTTACTCATACTTGGTAAAACAATTCTTAAAAACAGCATTAGTATCATTAACACAACACAGCCCTTAAAAAATCCAAATACAGCTCCTAATAACCCGTCTATCTGCCTCAATATCGGAAGTTTGAAAAGTTTACCTATCGTTTTCGTAACAATTCTCACCAAAACTATAAAGACACTAAACAAAAACGTTGTTGATATTACTTTTATAAAATTTATCATTATTGGCGAAAATAACTCTACTATTAATCCAGCTGCATTAACTTTATCATTAATTATAATATGGTTAATTTTTTCAAATGTTATACCATAACTTTCAAATCCGTTTAAAATTATTTTTGGTATACTTTCAAATTTTTCTCTAATCTCTTGAGGTTCACTTAGAATGATATCGTTTACTTTTTCTAGTAATCCCGGTTGTATGAAATTCATATATATATAATTTGAAATTATGCTAGATAAATAAACAGCTATTCCCAGTGAAAATATTGCACCCAATAACGATATTAAAGCTCTGACAAAACCATGCTTATATCCTGATACTGTAAATACAGAAACCATAATCAACACTAGAGCATCTAACAAAAAGCTCCCCAATTATAACACCACCATGAAAGCATTTTTTCGACTTCTAATAATATATCATATTTTTATATTATTTTCAACATTTTCTTTCTTTTTTTGCATTTTTAACTGTAATTTTATTTTTTTACTTTAACTTTATTCTATCTATTTTACTAATTCCCAATAAATAAGCAAGTGTTGGCGACTTTAGTTCTATTCTTTTAGCATCGTTTTCTATCTCCCATTCTCCTATTAAATTTCCCGATAAATTATAGGAAAATACTTTTCTTCCGTCTATTCCTACTATCCTATTCCCTCTATATGCTATTGAATTTACTGTATAATTTGTTTGTATTTCTGATTTTTTTCTTCCGCTTTTATCTATCGTAAAAATATCGCAATTTTGTCCACTGTTCACTGCCGATAAGCTATATACAATTCCATCATTATTGTTTATGTAATATCCGGTTAGAATTTTTTGCTCATAAGATATATCCTGCTTATTTTTCATCCAAGTATTTATAATGCTTACCATTTTGTCCCCTATGGCTATTATATTCCCATTTGAAAAGTATTGTATATCCATAAACATATTATCATTATATTCAAACATCAAAGAGGGCATATCTGAATTGAATTTAAATACATATACCGCAGATTTTATTTCTCCATCCTGTGCAGATACTCCGCATACGGCTACACTATCGCCATTTTCACCCATCGTTATTCCATTTATATAATATTCTGAAAAATAATATTTGTACTTTACTTTACCGTTTTTATTGTATATCGTCATCTCCGAAAGATAACCATTGGATTCCGTCACGACACCATAAGCCCCGTTCAACGATATATCACAACACATTATTTTTGAATCTGTATTAATATCCTTTATATTTTTCGAACGCGTACATATTTTTATTTCTTTTCCTCCCATATCGTACATTATGGCTCGTCCACCTCTTGTTTTCATAATGGGATTACTAAGATTATGATTCCTACTTGAAACTTCTTTTCCTGTATTATTTAGGCACACAAGCGATGTATCGCTTAACACAAGAATATTATTATCCATTAATTTAAAGTTTGATGCACTAACGTTCTTTCCCACTATATTACAAGGATATCCTTCTCCTTTACCCATACTTGCTATTTGGTCTTCTATCCAATTTATAACATTTTCTGGCGAAAGTTTTCCTCTATTAAACCATATAATTAAAAATATAAAACATGATATTAAAATACCCATGGATATTTTTAATTTATCAATCTTAATTTTACCTTGCTTTTTTTTATTTCTTACTTTAGAAACAATTTTTTTACTTCTCATAAATCAATTTCCTCATAAAATACTTTGTTTAAATATAATCCACATGCTGGTGCCGTTGGCCCAGCTTTGCTTCTATTCTTTGCCTCAATTATTTTCGGTATATCGTCCCAATTTATTTTTCCTTGTGCTATCCTTAATAAAGTTCCAACCATTATCCTTACCATATTATATAAAAATCCGTCTGCTCTTACTTTCATTTGAACTAAACCGTTTTCTTCTGATACACAAAAGTCCTCTACGGTTCTTACCATGTTTCCTTTATCTCTATTATCTAACGTACAAAAAGACGTAAAATCGTGTTTCCCTATGTATCCCTTCGCCGCTTTATTAAGTAATTCTATATCTAACGGATACCAATAATGAAGAACATATCCATTGAGAAACGGATTCCTCACTTTTTTATTCCATATTTTATATATGTATTCTTTGCCTTTACAGGAATATCTTGCGTGAAAATCTATTGGTATTTCTCTACATTCCATTACGGCAATATCTTCTGGGAGATACCTATTCATTGCCGACAATAAATTTTCGCATTTTATCTTACTTTCTATCTTCGTACTTATGCAATACATATTAGCGTGTACGCCCGTATCTGTTCTACTGCATCCCTTTATATCGAATTCTTGATTTATTATGCTTTTTAATGCCTTTTGAAATACTTCTTGTACTGTAATAGCATTTTTCTGTATTTGCCAGCCATGATATTTACTTCCATCATAGCATATTTTGAATAATATATTTCTTATATTATTGCAATATTCTTCATTTTGCTGCAAATTATTACCCCCACAAAAAGTACTATTAAAAATATTATTGCAAATATATCTATTCTTCCTATCTTTAAGGTTTTCATTCTCGTTCTTCTTTTTGAGCTATCATAGCACCTACAATCCATTGCTAAAGCTAAATCGCATGCTCTTCTAAATGCTGAAATGAATAATGGCATTAATATTGGTATTAATGATTTTATTCTTTTTATCATACTCTTATCGTTAAACTTTGCTCCTCGCGATTTTTGTGCACTCATTATTTTATCTGTTTCCTCAAGAAACGTAGGGATAAATCTTAAGGCTATCGTCATCATCATGGCTATTTCTTGTACGTTAACTTTTATCTTCTCTAATGGTTTCATCAGGCTTTCTATTGCAAATGTTATATCGTTTGGCGATGTTGTAAACATCAATATAGAACTTATAAAAATTAAATCTATTATCCTTAATACTACTAATATACTGCTTTGTATTCCTTGCTGCGTTATGGATATAAATCCTATTTTAAATATTGGTTCTCCTTCGCCATAAAACAGATTTAAGAATGCTGATAATATCATAAATAGTATTATTACTTTCGTACTTTTTATATAAAGTTTTACTGGTATTTTAGATAAAAACATCAATGCCAGTACTGAAAGCGTTACAACAATAATTGATAGATAATTCCATGCAAAGAACAATGCCATCATATATACTATAGATAACAATATTTTTACTCTTGGGTCTAATTTATGAATTAGTGAATTTCCAGGTATATATTGGCCTAATACTATATTTCCAAGCAAATTATTTCTCTTTCCTTCCTTTAATTAATTTTATTAAAGATTCTTCTCCTTGCTCTATCGTTACTACTTTATCGTTAATATCATATCCTTTTTCTTTTATCATTCTTACTATCTTTGTTATCTGTGGAATATTTAATCCTATTTTTTGCAACTCATCTCTCCTGGAAAATATATTCTTAGGCGTATCAAAATCAAATATTTCTCCTTCGTTCATAACAAGTACTCTATCTGATACTCTAGCAATATCTTCCATTATATGAGAAATAAATATTACTGTATTTTTTCTTGCCTTATGATAATTAATTATATTACACATTAATTCTTCTCTTCCCATCGGATCTAATCCAGCGGTAGGTTCGTCGAGTATCAATATAGAAGGTTCCATCGCTATTATACCAGCTATTGCTACTTTTCTTTTCTCTCCACCTGACAGCTCAAAGGGGGATCTTTCGAGAAAGCTTTCATCCAATCCTACGAATTTTATGGAATTATATACCTGCTCTTTTATCTTTTCTTCTGTAAAACCTTTATTCCTCGGCCCAAAGGCAATATCCTTATAAACAGTTTCTTCAAACAATTGATATTCTGGATACTGAAACACTAAGCCAACATCTAAACATACTTCTTCACTTTTATTTTTACCTTTTAATTCTTTACCGTTTATATGTATATTACCTGACGTAGGTTCTATAAGCCCATTAAGGAGCTGTACGAGTGTTGATTTACCTGAACCTGTTTTACCTATTATTCCAACTACTTCTCCCGCATTTATAGAAAGGTTAATGTTTTTTAAAGCTATTGTTTCACTAGGTAATCCCTTATTGTATATATAGGAAAGATTTTTTATCTCTAATACAGACATTCTTTCCCCTCCAAAAAATTTATGATTTCTTTTGCACATTCTTCTTCATTTAAAGCTTTCAATGATAAATTATATCCCCGTTTTTTTAACTTGTATAAAAGTTCTGTTGATTGAGTTAATGCTAAACCGCTATCCTTTAGAATACTTACATCAGTAAAAATTTCTCTTGGCTTTCCCTCTGTTTTTATTTTGCCTTTATCCATTATTATCACTTTATCTGCCATAATAGCTTCGTCCATGTAGTGAGTTATAAGCACGATAGTCGTATTTTGCTCTCTATTAAGCCTTAATATTGTTTCCATTACTTCTTCTCTACCCTCTGGGTCAAGCATCGAGGTTGCTTCGTCAAGTACGATACATTCCGGCTTCATGGCTAACACTCCGGCTATTGCCACTCTTTGTTTTTGTCCACCTGAAAGCTTATACGGCGCTTTATCTTTATATTCATACATCCTTACTGCCTTTAATGCATTATCTACTCTTTTTCTAATTTCATCTGCCGGTATACATAAATTTTCCGGTCCAAAGGCAACATCCTCCTCGACCACGCCAGCTACTATTTGATTATCTGGATTTTGTAATATTAATCCTACCTTTTTTCTAATTTCATATACATTTTTTTCTTCAGAGCTATTTAAGCCATCTATAAAAATATTTCCTTCGCTTGACGTAAGAATAGCGTTTAAATGCTTTGCAAGCGTTGATTTACCGCAGCCATTTCTCCCTAAAATTACTGTAAATTCACCTTTTTTTATTTCCGTATTAATACCGTCAAGTATAAAAGTATCGCTTCCTTCATACTTGAATTTTACATTATTTATATTAATAAAACTTTCCATAAGTATTTCTACCTTTTTAATAAATAGATTTTATTTCTGCCAAATAGACGTTGCTCCACAAGGTAATATCAAGTCTGTTGAGCTAACACGTAGACCTATCTCGTCGCATAAAACGCTTCCTCCGTATTTCTTTACTATCAAATCGTTAAGAATATATCCCATTACAGATGGTGATAAACCTGTTGTATAAGAATTTAATATAAAAAATGATGACTTACCGTGAAGTAATTTAGAGCATTCATTTATGAAATCATATAAATTATCCTCTAGCTTCCATATCTCACCATTCGGCCCTCTTCCATACGAAGGTGGATCCATAATTATTCCGTCGTACTTATTTCCCCTACGTATTTCCCTTGCTACAAATTTTATGCAATCGTCAACAATCCACCTTATCGGCTTGTCTCCAAGTCTAGAAGCTATGGCATTTTCCCTCGCCCAAGACACCATCCCTTTTGATGAATCCACATGGCATACAGATGCTCCCGCACGCGCACATGCAAGTGTTGCTGCTCCCGTATATGAAAATAAATTCAGTACTTTAAACGGTTTTTCACTTTTCTCTATAACATCGTTTACAAAATCCCAATTTACTGCCTGCTCTGGAAATATACCCGTATGCTTAAATCCCATCGGCTTTACTCTAAACACTAGTTCTTTATACTTTATATCCCACACGTCAGGTATCTTATTGTATACCTCCCATTTCCCGCCTCCAGTTTTAGACCTATGATACCGTGCATCTGCCTTATCCCAAAACTCGGATTGTTTCGGCGTTTTCCATATAACCTGAGGGTCCGGACGTATTAATATAACATCTCCCCACCTTTCAAGTCTTTCTCCTGACGATGCGTCTAAAAGTTCATAACTTTGCCATACTGATTCTCTCATATAAAATACATCCTACATTATATATTTATCCGATTTTCTCGAATATCTTTTCAGCTATCGAATTTACTATCTTATTCATCTTTTCTTTATCCTTACATTCAACCATAACTCTTATTAATGGTTCTGTTCCCGATTCTCTTACTATAATTCTTCCTATGCCGTCTATTTCCTTTTCTGATTTACTTATTAAATTCGATATTTCTTCATCATCTTTCCAAATACTCTTTTTCTCTTTATCTACTTTTACGTTCTTTATCACTTGCGGATATTTTTCCATTATTTTTTTCGCTTCACAAAGCTTAACTTTACTATTTAATAATGATTTAATTAATTGTACGGCTGTTAATTGTCCATCGCCTGTTGTGGAGAAGTCCTTAAATATTACGTGTCCAGACTGTTCTCCTCCAAAGTTATAGCCTTCTTTTAACATCTTTTCAAGGACGTATCTATCCCCAACCTTAGATGCCTCAAATTTTATTCCTCCTTTATCACAAAAATCTGAAAATCCCATGTTCGTCATAATAGTTCCTACAACCGTATTTTTTGAAAGTACTTTTTTATCTTTCATCCCCTTACTGCAAATTGCCATGATATAATCGCCGTCAACTTCTTCTCCATTTTCGTCAATAGCTAAGCATCTATCGGCATCTCCGTCAAAGGCTATTCCTATATCAACATTATTTTCTTTTACATACTTACTCAGATAATCAAGCTTCGTAGAACCGCAACCGTCGTTTATATTTAATCCATTTGGATTATCATTTAGTATCGTACTTTCCACACCTAATTCTTCAAATAATTTACGTGCCGTACTACTTGCCGAACCATTAGAACAATCAAATGCAACTTTTATTCCTTTCAAATCTCCTTCTATAGTCGATTTTATATGTTCTATATAATCTTTCACGGCATTTGGTTCTATACTTACCCTACCTATTTCATCGTTAGTTTTATATTCTACTCCCTGCATATTATTTAAAATAATATTTTCAATTTTTTCTTCTAATGAATCTGGAAGTTTATATCCATCCCTACTAAAAATCTTTATACCATTAAATTCATAGGAATTATGCGACGCCGATATCATTATTCCTGCATCTGCATTATATTTCTTTACTAGATATGCCACTGCGGGAGTCGGCACTACTCCTATAGCTACTGCATTTGCTCCTACCGAACATATACCTGCTTTAAGTGCACATTCAAGCATATCTGAGGATATCCTTGTATCTTTACCTATTAATATTCTTGGGTGCCTATGATTACTATCTATAAGAACTAACGCCGCAGCCCTACCTATATTCATCGCAAGTTCACATGTTAACTCCTTATTTGCTATACCTCTTGCTCCATCTGTACCAAAAATCTTTCCCATTAAAAATTCTCCCTATTTATTCTTATTTTCAAACGTTATTTGTTCATTTTCTGTTCCGGGAAATTTTATTCCCATGTGTAAATATGCCGATTTTGTAACACATCTTCCCCTCGGAGTTCTACTTAAAAAACCTATTTGCATTAAGTAAGGTTCGTATACGTCTTCTATCGTTACGGCCTCTTCTCCTATTGCCGCTGCCAAGGTTTCGAGTCCTACTGGGCCTCCGTTATAAAAATTTATCATCGCTTCCAAAAGCCTTCTATCGTTAGAATCTAAACCTAATTCATCTACTTCTAATCTGTCAAGTGCAGTTTTGGCAGACTGATAATCAATTTTTCCGTCGTTCATTACCTGGGCAAAATCTCTTACTCTTTTTAACATTCTATTGGCAATTCTTGGCGTCCCCCTTGAACGAGAGGCTATCTCTAAAGCTCCGTCTGTATCTATTGGTATACCCAATATTTTTGCACTTCTCATTACTATCTTTGATAACTGCTCTGGCGTATACATTTCTAATCTTAATATTACTCCGAACCTGTCACGAAGCGGAGCTGTAAGCTGTCCGGCTCTAGTCGTAGCTCCAACCAGCGTAAATTTAGGTAGAGGTAAATGATAAGACGTGGCCATCTGTCCCTTACCTGTTACGATATCTATCGAAAAATCCTCCATTGCAGGATATAGTATCTCTTCTACACTGCGTGATAACCTATGAATTTCATCTATAAATAATACATCTCCGGGATTTAAATTAGTAAGCATAGCGGCTAAATCTCCGGGCTTCTCTATTGCCGGGCCGGATGTTATTTTTATGTTAACTCCTAATTCGTTAGCTATAATCATAGAAAGTGTTGTTTTACCTAATCCCGGTGGGCCGTATAAAAGTACGTGGTCTAAGGATTCTTTCCTTATTTTTGCAGCTTCTATAAAGACTGATAAATTTTGTTTTACTTTTTCTTGTCCTATATAATCTTCTAACTTACTCGGTCTTAATGGATTATCTGAATCTAATTCATCGGGTAATTCGTCGGGGCTTATTATTCTATTTTCAAAATCTGTTTCCAATATTTATCCCCCCTCTATTTCATTGATTTTAATGTTAATCTTATTAATTCTTCTACGGATAAAGAGCTATCAAATTTGGTTATAATAGGCATTATATCGCTTTGTTCATATCCTAACACGCCTAATGCCTTTACTGCTTCTTCTACATTCTTAGACGAGGATATTACTCCTATATCAATACTTAAATCATTTTTTATATTTTCCGTCATTTTAAATTTATCTCTTAGTTCTAATACAATTCTCTGTGCTATTTTATTTCCTATACCCGCAGCCTTCGTCAAGGCTTTACTATTATTTGAAGATATAAACATTGCTATCTGCTCCGTTGAATACTCCGAAAGTATTGATAGCCCTGCTTTAGAACCTACTCCTGAAACAGACGTAAGTAATTTAAAACATTTCATCTCAGAAATACTTGAAAATCCAAATAAATCTATTGCATCTTCTCTTACGCTCATATACGTATATATCATTATTGTATTATTTATTTTATCCGATAATTCCCTTTGTGTATTTACCGTCGTAAAACATTTATATCCAACTCCACCGCACTCTACTACTATAAAATTTTCCTCTATATTAACAAGATTTCCTCTCAGGCTATAAAGCATTTCTCTTCATCCTACTTTCGATAAACTTATTTCTATATTGATATCCCATAGAGTTACAATGACATATCGCTATTGCCAATGCATCTGCTGTATCATCCGGTTTCGGCATCTCTTTGAGCCTTAATAGCCTTTGCGTCATTGCCATTACTTGCGGTTTATGTGCTTGGCCATAACCTGTTACAGCTGTTTTTACTTGTAATGGAGTATATTCATATAAATTCGCACCATACTTCTTTATGGAAAGTAATATTACTCCCCTTGCCTCTGCTACCCCTATTGCTGTCTTCTGATTATTTTGAAAGTATAACTTTTCTATCGACACTACATCTGGCTTATATATATTCAAAACTTCTGTCATTCTATCAAATATAATTTCTAATCTACGAGAAAAATCATCTTCTGCTTTGGTGTAAATCGCTCCATACCCTTTTGCACTATATCTTCCACCACAAAAATCAACTGCTCCATAACCAATGATAGCATATCCAGGGTCTATTCCCAATATTACCACTATTCTCACCCATATTCAATGATATTTAACTATCTTTATAATCCTTTAAATATTCAATTCTATATTATATCAATTAATAATTACATTTTCTATAATTACATATTCACAACATACATAATCCAATATATTTAAACTGTTTTTAAATAACACAAAATAGAGTTGAAAAGCATTAAAACTAATCAACTCTATCCTCAACTTGGTGTTAAGATATAAATATGGACACGAAAAGTCGAACAAAAGAAAGAAAAAGGAGTAAAAATAATGGGAAGAAAACAAAAAT
>CADBQS010000031.1 GCA_902796915.1 uncultured Ruminococcus sp. | reverse complement strand
TGAAATTTCAAAATCTGTAAAATCCACGTTTAATCGGGAATCAAACCAAACAGAGCAAGATTTAATACAGAAATTTTCAAATATAGAAATCTTATTTTTTGATGACTTGGGAACAGAAATTTTTACTAAAAGCTCCGGTGAAACGTGGCTACAAGGCTTGCTGTTTGATTTAATAAATAAGAGATACAACAACAGAAAAGCCACGATATTTTCAAGTAATTACAGTTTAAACTCGCTGATTAATGAGCGTGGCATTATGGAAAAGACTGTTGATAGAATCTCCGAAATGACAAATGGTGCAGTAATTAAAATCACAGGAAAAAGTCTAAGAGTACTATCTAAAAACAATAATTTATTTTAAACAGGAGGAATTTTTAATGGGAGTATTTTTAAATATTTTAATATCCGTTATTTGCTTTCTAATTGGCTTTTACTATGGCGTTTGGTTTATCAAAGGAAAGTATCTTAGCTATGGTAGAAAAATGCTTCTTGTGTTCGATAGCGATACTTATAACCTTGATTTTCTAACAGGTGCCGGAGTGGCTTTAAATACTGTTTTTGAAAACAATCTAGATTGTGATGTGAAACTAGCTTTAACTAAAAAAATTTTAGATAACAAGAAAGCGAGAGAAAGTGATGAATAGAAAAGGAATTAAAGAAGCGTTTGGTGAAGATATAGACATAATACCAAGAGGAAAATCAAAGACAACATATTACATTGAGCATGAAAAGAAATTAAAACCTAGAACCGAGAACACACCTAATAATATTGGTACGTCCGAAAAAATAATGGAAATTGCCATCGGTCATGGAAATAGAGTATATAAAAATCCTCTACAGTTTGCCATAGCTGTAAAAGGATTTGAAAATTGGTGTATTGAAAAAAATGTTGCTCCGTCTTATGCTGGACTTGCGTATTTTCTAAACATTTCAAAAGATACGCTGATTAAGTACACGCATGATAGAACGGAGTACGTTTGCTATAACTTGGTTGATAACGAAACTGGAGAGTATGTTTATTCTACAAATGACAAGCAAAAACTTGATAAATATATTGATTCTAATTACTTAGTTGAGGGAGAAATCAAGACTTTAAATTATATTAAAAGGAACAAAATTGATAAGTGTAAGGCTGTTTCTGTTAAGGATAAAATTAATAAGAATGAGTATTTGGTGGATGTTTGTACAGTAACATTTGCTAGGATTCTCGCCCCTATCAAAAATCTTTTGGAGATGGTGAACATATCTAAAGCAGAAGTTGCAAGGAATCCGGCATGGCATATCTTTCTGGCTAAAAATAATTTTGGTGAAACAACGCAATATGTAGACCAAGTACAGCAAAAAATATCTGTTTCAAATCCCCTTGATGAAATGAACGATGACGAAATCTTAAAAGCTGTTGAAAGCAGACCGCAAATCAATTGACAATTATCCATAATATCTTGCTAGGATGTTACCGATATATTTAAGTTAAAAATCTCGCTAGGACGCTTGCTATAAAACAGCAATAAAAAATGCCCTAGCAAAATGCTTGCTAGGACGTTGCCGATATATTTAAGCTGGAACCTCGCTAGGACGCTTCGCAATACAAAATTCCTTGTTACTCTCCTTTGCGAATTTATAAAATATGTTCTTTTTTAAGTTTAGTTTTTTCATGGCTTCCGTTGCTGTAATTTCCTTTTTTAAGTATAAAATGTAAACTTGTTCCCAATTTTCTGGCTTTTCGATTGCTTTTCTGCCTTTATATTTACCTTGCTTTTTGGCTATCTCGATACCCTCTTTTTGTCTTTCAAGCAAATTCATGCGTTCAAACTCGTTAATCGCTCCTATCATTGTAAGCATCAGTTTTCCTGTTGGCGTTGATGTATCAATATTCTCTTTTAAAGAAATAAGCGTTATTTTACGTTTTTCAAGCGTTTCAATAATATTCAATAGGTCTGATGTTGAACGGCTTAAGCGACTAAAATCCTTAATATATATTGTATCGCCCTCCCTCACGTACTCCATCATATTTTTAAATTCTGGGCGGTCTATATTTTTACCGCTTATTTTCTCAATATACCATTTATCTATATTATAATTTTGTAATGCTTCTTTTTGTCTGGCTTCGTTTTGGTCTATTGTTGACACTCTTATATATGCTATATTTGACACGTTGTAAACTCCTTTTTACTTTAATTTTTAAGCAAGGAGCTTTTTTACTCCTTGCCTGTTATTTTTATGTTCTTTATGCTATAACTTTTCTTTGATGAATAGTTGTATATTCTTGCATTTTAATTTCTGAATTTTCAATTTGATAAATTAGCTGTTCCCTTAATTCGTCACACAAAATATCAAAATCTTTCACCAATTCAAAATCATAATTTATAATGTCTTGTATTGTTTCGTGGTCATAATCTGGATAAAGTTTATTAAAATTTTCATAATCCCAATACCACGATTCCACCGCACAACCATTATTTTCAAAATTATGTAAAACTAAATAACCATCGCTTCTGCCGTTAAATCCTACTTCAAGTCCGCTATCATAAATTAAAAGATTAATTTCATCATAAAAATTCTCACAATCTAACAAACTATACGCCTTGTCTAGTTGTTCAGAAGTCAATCCCAACTTATAAAGTTTTACATTGTTCGCTATACTTACAAGTCCATTCCAACTGTTCATCGTCCAATATTTAAAGTGATTTTTTATATAATTAAATTTATCCTCTAAAGTTATGATATTTTCCGTTTTATTAAAAAAATTCATGTTTTTAAACTCCTCTGCTTTTTATAAATATATATAATATCTTTTAATAATTATTATGCGTTTTCATCATGCCACTTTAATCCACGTGCTTTATATAGAGGTATCCAGTGGCTTTCATAAAAATTATATCCGGCACCATCTATTCCAAAAATTATCCCAAAATCGTCATTTTCATAAACTCTAAAACCGCAATCCTGCATTATTTGAATGTTTTCTCTCGCCCAATCCTCGTCAAGAGATTCTCCAAAAGTCCACATTGTACTCCACATAGGTAAAAAATCATCGTACTCGTCTGGCGTTGTTAGTTCGTAAACACTGTCAACGTCAAACTCTTGCATTTTCATAATAACGCTTTGTGGTATGGCGTTAAACTCTCTTACCCACTCTCTTGTTGCATCCTCTATTGTAATAATATTTCTTTGCATTATAAAAATACCCCTTTCAATTCCGGGGCAGTTACTGTATAATATAATTTATAACCGCCTATATTTTGAGTTTGTAGCTTAATTATTTGCCGGTTTGTTGCTGTCATCATGCTCCAACATGGTGATAGCTTTTCTGTTTAAGTAATAATTTTTCGTATGATTTATATATCATATTTTCACATGACTTCATATCTTCCAATATATCCTCTAGGTCGTATGGTGCACCGTTTTTACCATGCCCCGTACTATCTAACCATAGATACGTTTCATAAGATACATCAAAATTTTCATAGCAACTATAAATGCTGTTAATTAATTCATCGGCATTTTTCCCACTAATCGTTATGGAAAAATCTTGCCCTGCATTACTAAATTGTTGTAGTGTATATGTGTTATTACCATCCTTTTCTATTTTCCATCCCAACTCTGACAAAATGTTGAGTGCTGTACGTTTTTTCAATTTTTGCAATCTCCTTTATTATTTTTATCTGTTTTAGGTATAATCTAAACAAACACTATTTTTTTAAATAAAAGCGTTTATTTAAAATTGTTTTTTGAATTTTTAAACACTTTCCGTTAAACTCTTAGAGCTTAAATAAACACC
>CADBQS010000030.1 GCA_902796915.1 uncultured Ruminococcus sp. | reverse complement strand
CCTAAAATACATCCATATATCTTTACTACCATGCTAGACTATCTCTGTTCGACTTTTTCTGTCCAATCTATTGACGTTAGTCCAAAACATCTAATTATATCAATTAAAAGTAATTTTTCGCTACTTCTGATTTTAGATAATGCTAATGATAACTCTGAAATAATCGCTGCATCGGATAATTCAATTTCAAACAAAAGTCCATCTATACTTATATTCAGTGTCATCGCTATATTTACAACCGTTTCTAAACTTGGGACTCTTTCTCCTCGTTCTATTTGTCCTAAGAAAGTGGGCGAGATTTCAACTTTTTCAGCTAGTTTTGCTTGTGTTAACCCGTTTATCAGTCGTTCTTTCTTTATTTTTTCCCCTAAACGCTTATAATTCACATTTATCACTTCTTGTTATATCATAGGTATTTTATTTACTTACTTAAACGAGATATAAGCGTTTTTATGTCGAACTTTTATTTAGTGTGTAAATTTTCATTTTTATCAAACATTACCTCAGCATTTTTAAGTGCAAAATCCAATGCAAGATTTATTAATTCGTTTCTTGTTCTTCCGCTTTGTTTAGCTAAATCATCAAAGCCCTCTTGTATTCTTTTTTCTATTCTAATTGATATTTGCACACTTTCATTATCTCTTGGTGTGATTATAAACTTACTCAATCTTTATCACCTCAATAATATTTTAAACTTGCATTTCTTGGATAGTTAGAGAATTAAGGATGTTATATTTTTATCTTATTTTACTCCAAAATTCTTTAGCTAAATATTCTGCTTTAACATTTAGTATTTTACATATACAGACTAGTTCAAAATCCGTAACACTTCTTTTGTCGTTCTCAATTTTGCTGATAGCCTGTTGGTCGATGCCAACACCTAAAAGTTGCATTTTGGTTGCTAACATTTGTTGAGAATAATTTTTGTTTTCTCTTAATTGACCTAATAACGGATATATTATATTTTTATGTCCATAAAATTTTACAGCCTTCATTTTCAACACCTCATTAACGTAAATATATATTGACAATATCACTTTTTTACGATATCATTACGTCAATGAAGCGTAAGTATTCAAATTTACTCATTGATATTTAAAGTTAAATCTTTCGCTTCAACATTTAATATTTTACATAAACACATTAATTCATAATCTGTTACTATCCTTTTGTCTAATTCAATTTTGCTAATGGCTTGTTGATCAATACTTACACCCATAGTCTGCATTTTTGCAGCTAAATTTTGTTGAGATATTTGTTTTTGTTCTCTGATTTGAATTAGCTTATCTGAAATGATGTTTTTATGTTCACGAAATTTTATTATTTTCACTTTTAACACCTCATAAATGTAAACTAATATCAGATTACTATTTTTTTAGCACACAGCTACGTTAATGAAGCGTTAAATACTTAAAAAGGAGAAAAATTTATTATGACTGTTAACTACAGTTGTTGCTTTACGGGACACAGAATAATAAAGAAAAATATAATACCTTTTATAAAACAAAATATTGTAACCGAAATCAGAAAACTTATAGCACAAGGTGTAACCTGTTTTATGGCCGGAGGAGCATTAGGGTTTGACACTTTGGCAGCACAAACTGTATTAGATTTAAAAAGAGATTATGCACAAATAAAATTAATCCTTGCAATTCCTTGTCAAGATCAAGCAGACAAATGGAACTACAAAGATAAAATAATTTATGAGAATATAAAAATTCGAGCTGACAAAGTCCTTTATATATCAGAAAAATATGAAAAAGGCTGTATGCTTAAGCGAAATAGGCACATGGTTGATAATTCAGATTTTGTTATATCAGCGTGGGATGTCAGAAAAATAGGTGGCACATATTATACTATAAATTATGCGAAAAAACTTGATAAAAAAATTATATTTATAGATATGGGAAGTAAAAATTATGATATTTGTTGATAATGATATAAAATTAAAGAAAAGAATTTTTGAAAACATGAAAATCGTTATGGAGTTAGAAACACAACTTGATAATACTTTTAAAAATAATAAAACTTGCGTTCTTGCAGCTTTGGGCATAGGATCTGTTATTAAAGACAGTCAGAGAAATATATTAAAACAGATCAGAGATGACATAGACAAAATTATTAAAAGCTAATACTAATCAAAACTTTTTTATTAAGCATTTATTTGTGTTAATCTTTACAATGTTTAAAGTCTCACTTGACTCTGTTCTATATTAGAGTTTATATGGATGTACGGAAAATTTACGGCATAAAGAATGTTATGGCAGATTGAAGTGACGGAAACACCTCAAGCCTGCAAAAGGTACCCTTCCTACCCTTCGCAATCGTAAAAACGACACTATAACCTAATTATTATACACTATTTTGTGTAAATTTACAAGCGGTGATTTTAAACGTGTGTAAGGGAATGAAAGTAACCTTATATACGTTTTTTTATTTTAATTTATCCGAATATTATAAATAGTTGAATTTATGCTATACCAAGATGTAGAAACAAAAAACAGTATTTTTAAACTAATAATTGATAATAAAAATAATGACTAATTTTGAGAAATAAGGAATGAAATTATGAATATAAAAGAATTTATGAAAAATAATGATAATTTTGATAAATACGTAGACACAGAGCTAGACAAAGTTGCAGACTGTTTTTATAGTTTTGTACATGGGTTTTGGGACTTAGATAAAATAGGATACCCTGAAAAACATCTCGAAGACATCGTTCCTGATGAATATAACAAAGATGGCATTTTAAAAAAGCATTTTGATATAATTTATAAGCTAGAAGATAAATTGCAGGACATTGAAGAACAGGCTCGTAAAGATGAGAAAGGGTTTAATATTGACGAATCAATGGTTACAGAAATTAGAAACGAATACCATGATCTAATTGACGACGTTTCAAAGAAAATGTTTATGTATGGCATGAAATTTGGTGTTAAATTAGCTAAAAAAATATAAAATTTATGAATAAGTAATTATTTAATAGGAACCACAAGACAAAGATTTATTAGCCTTGTGGTTTGTTTTATGTCCAATTGCGTTATTATAATAATCACGTATTGACATCTAAATTTTCGCTCAACTATCGTATTTTTCGTGCACGATAAATTTTGACAAAATGTGGAGTTTATGGTATAATATTAATGATTATATTGTAATTTAAATTGTAACTATATTTTACTTAAAAAATATTTTTAAAGGTGGTGAATCAACTTTGTTAAAAAGAGGACAAATAAAATTTACTAAAAAGGCAGCGGAAATCGCAAAGGCGTATCTAAAAAAGAAAAAGGCAGAAGAATTTTTGATAGCAATAAAAAGAGGCGAACAAAAGCCTTCTGGATACGTTGGATTTTACAAACAATTATTGGGTGAAAAACAAGATCCATCGAGCACATACAAAATTTATACTAACAATGTTGCAAAATCATTAAAGATATTTGAAACATCGCTAGTAAAAGAAGGAAGGCTAAATTTGATTGCGTGTCTGAGTAAAAATTGTTTACTTTATATTGCTAAATCACAAGAATCAAAATACAAAGAAATGAAATTATCGGAAACAGATTGGCCTGTTGCAGCTGTAGATGAGAAAAATAATAATGCTATGATTAAATTTATAGGAAAAATGAGAATGTCGGTGGTTGATCTATCAGATATTCTTTTAGAAATAAATAGTTAGGAGGCGAATTTTCATGGGCGGTGGAAGTATATTAAAAATGTTTAAAAAAGTTTACAAAGATGATCCAAAGGCAATTAGTGCTATAAATGAAACATTAAGTAATGACAAAAGGACCAAGGATGATTCTGATATAGATAAAGGAAAAATTAAAAAATTGCAGCCTAATTCTACACCTAAGAGAACAGCTAAAGATGATTCAGCTATTGCAGAAGAAGACAAACAAAAAAGGAAAGCAGAAATAAGGGCGGAATTAGACAAATGGGCTAGCAATAAGAAAAATGAACCTGACGAAGGTTGGGGATTAACTGATAAGAGATATAAAGAAATTAGACTTAGAAAAAAATACATAGAAGATGGAGAAACTTGCGATTGGACTGAGTATTTACAAAATAATGGTATGAAAATTATTAGAAAATCAACATTAAAGCAAACTGTTGCAAAAATTTCTAAAGACGATTCTCAACCAGAAGTTTTAAAAGTGCAACGTGAAAATTTAAGCAAAAAAATGAATAAGGATATTTTGCCTGCTATTGAAAAATCTAAGTTGCAAAAAAGGGCTAAAGATACTTCGGATTTATTATCTGTAGCAAAGAGATTTGAAAATATAGATGTTACAAAAATAAAAACAACTGAATTTAATACACATGCTAATGATTTGAAAGCTTTTTTTGATAAGGCAAGATTTCTATTAGAAGATGAAAAAGAAGCGAATTCTATGGTAAAATGCATCAAAAAAATGAGTGAATTTATGGACATGTTTAAAAATGTTAATAGCATAACACAAGATACAAAGAATGAGGCAGAAAAGGTTTTAAGTCAAATGAGAAACGAAATAAAAAAAATTAAGGGGTGAGTTCATATGTCTATTGTTTTTTCTGCAGATGATATAAATAATTTTATAAATAAATTGAATCCTGAACAACTACCAGAAAGTAGTGAAGAAAAAAATTATGCAGAAATTATTTTAGGAGTTTTAGCTAAATTTGAAAAGGAAGGCAAAATAAAAAAAATTAAAAATTTTGAAAAAGTTAGATTAGAATCAAAAGCCAATAATGACCAAAATATTGCAAGAAAAAGCGACTATGAAAATTTTTTAAATAATCTTAAAGCGTTTAAAAAATTTTATTTTAGATTTTACGGTATAAAAGGAGAATTTAGTGCTCAAAAATCAAATGATTTAGATGAATTTAAAAACTACTATGGAGAAATAACTGATGGTAATAATACATTAGAAAATCTGCGGGCTAGCGCTGGAACAAGTGATGATGGAACCGATAGATTGAACTCATTGGCAAGGCTAAAGTGTGTGTTAGAAATTCAAGCTGGACGCAATAGTTCTGAAAATATTCTTTTGAAGACAAGAAAAGATATAGCTCGGAAAATTTTATTTGAACGGATTTTTAAATTATTTGAACCTGTTTGGTGTGAAATTATTGCGGGGTGAATTTCTGATAATTCTCAAGTATTATCAGAGGAAGAATATACGAAAGTAAGTTATAATCTTTTTAATGAAACGATTCAAAGTATTGTTTCTAAAAATATAACACTTTCAGAACAAAATATAACTGATTTAATAACTAATTACAAGGATAAATTAAAACAAAAATTTAATGAAGACTCTTTTAAGAAAAAAATTGAAGAAATAGCAATAAACGCTGAAAATTCTACTGCTTGTTGGATGGCTGTGGGGATATTAATTGGAAGATTTGTTTTAACTATAGTAGAGGAATGGCAAAGTTCCAAAGATGGCAATGAATTTACATGCAACAAAATGGTATCTATTTTGGGAAATGCACTTCTTCAAGCAGTTAAATCTACACTAGTCTGGACCGCTACATCACCGCTTTTTTCCAAGGTAGGATCTATTACGGGAACATTTCTTTTAATTCTGGGGTATCAAGGAGCTAAAATTGTAGCAGATTGGATAAGATATAAGTGTATGATAGATATGGATAATATTGAATTTGAGTCCTCTGATATATTTGGATCGGCAGACTTTGCGGAAGTTTAATATAATAGTATATGCAATTTATTCGAGATTTTAGTTTATTTATTATGCTGCAAAAATGCTTTAAAATAATATTAAGAAATTTTTTAAGGAGATTATTATGAAAAAATTTTTAAAACTATTTAGTCTGTTGTGCTTATTTTTTACAATTTTTATGACAAATTGTTTTGCTGTGCAAGATTGTAGAACGGTTAAAAATAAAAAACTAATTGATACTATAAAACACCAATTTGACTATGCAGCTTTAAATACAGCATATGGTAAAGACTGGAAAGTTAATTTTGAAAGAATTACTCTTTTAGTTAATATTAAAAATACCGAAGAAAATATAGTTGTTATTCCAATTTTAAACAAATCATTGACTAGAGTTATCGGTGAAACTTTTATGACAGTTAAAACACAAGGTATGGAAACTGCAGATGACGTTTTAAATTTTTTTACATGCTTTTCAAAGGATGATTTGGAATTTAAATTGTCTAATTTTAATCTTAGACCTTTTGATTCAAGATTCCCCAGATATTTTTGTATAGAAAGTTTAGTCGATTTTTTTAAACCATATGTTAATCTTAAGCAAAATGATCGAATTTTTTATGTAACCCAATCAGATAGTTTAAATAATAGTGTGTACATAACAGTTGAATCTCATAAAGATGGTATAGCTGCTCAAAGTAATTTTAGTTTACAATCCCCTCATAAACTCAGACCTGTTAATTTGGATATACCAGTCAAGAATGGAATAATAGATTGGTTAAAAAATTTCTTCAATAGTTCTTCAAAAAACTCAATAATTAGAAATGGTAACCACTACGACAAGTTAGATTGAATTGAATAGGTTGTCAAATTTGAACCATAGAGTCTAAATTTTGACAACCTATTTTTATTTTATTGCGCAACAGTGCGGTCTTTTAATATTTATATTAATTCAGGTAAATAGACAATATTCTAAAATATATTAATATCAAACGTAAAACGTTTAAAAAATTAACATTAGAATCCATTTGTCTAACTTAGTATTAGTGAACCTCTTTTTTAATGAGTTTTTTGTTTGTCATTATAATTTATATAGTAAGTTTTTCAAGTCTTTTTACATAAAAAAGATTTTGTAAACATGGGTACAAATTTGTAACGATTACTAACTTCGTGTAACGATAGCTATCTTTGTGTAACGATTATAGTTTTTTATACTTTTGAAAATGCACCCTTGTAAAAAATATGGGTGCATGATATGATGATAGTAAAGAGATATAAATATTTGAAAAATGCGAAATGCGTCTTAGGTTTTTAAAGCAGATGCTTGTAGGCCCAGTAATACCGGGGAGTTCATTGTATCTAAATCTCAAACCTTTGCCATTTTCATAGTATTGATAGGGGATATTATTAGTTTGACAAGTATATTAGTTATAATTGATATGCAAAATGATTTTATTACAGGTTCTCTTGGCACAGAAAATGCTATTTCAGTATTGCCAAAAGTAATTAATAAGGCAAAAAGTTATGATTACGGTAATATCTATGTTACAATGGATACACATAATTCTGATTATCTTAATACATTAGAAGGTAAAAAATTGCCTATCCTGCATTGCATAAAAGGAACTGATGGTTGGAATATCCCTACAGAATTATATAATTATGTTCATAATTCAAATATAATTGAAAAATCATCCTTTGCTTCTTTTAATCTAGCTGAAAAGTTATTTTTAAGAAGTCAAGTTGAAAGCATTGAAATTGAGTTAACCGGTGTTTGTACTGATATATGTGTAATATCAAATGCTCTTTTGTTAAGATCTAAAATGCCTAACGTAAAAATTTCTGTTGACCCCTCATGTTGTGCCGGTACTTCTGTAAATGCACACAATTATGCTATTGAAATTATGAAAATGTGTCAAATTGATATTTTATAAAATATTTACGCGGGAGTAGTTCAGTGGTAGAGCGTCAGCTTCCCAAGCTGAAAGTCGCGGGTTCGAATCCCGTTTCCCGCTCCATAGTTAGATACCTATATTTTGATACGATGTGTATCTTTATAGGTGTTTTTTTATATTTTAGAAATAAATTAAATTGGAATTACGTAGTAAAACAATCCCAGATAATTAGTACAATTTAATTTTTTGAATTAATATAAATACTAAATATTTAAAATAAAAATCACTTCAAGGAGGAATTATTATACAACTTGATTTAAAAAAACATTCTTTAATTTATTGCTTTTTAATGTCTTTTATTTCCATAATATCTATTATCTCCAATAAAACTTATGAAATAAATTCTATACAAACATTTATCTCTTCTTTTCATAGTTTAGATATTATATATTTTATTATATTTATATTACTATCTATATTTTATTATCGTATTTTAAAGATAAAAGATAAAAAAATTATAAGTTACAGTATATTCGGAGCAACTATTCTAACTTTATGTAAATTAATAGGAAGTAATATTCATAATTTTACACACATAATAAATGGATATGCTAATCTTTTTAATATAATTTTTAATTTAATAATATTTATAGGGTATTTTATAATTTTTTTCTCAGTATTATCTTCATTGTTTAACTATGTAATCAACAAAGAAAATATCTTTTTGGAATCACAGTTAAAATCTAATTTTTTTACCGAAAATACCAAATCATTTCTTATAATCGCAGGAATATTTATATGTTGTTGGAGTATTTATTTTATTATATTCTTTCCTGGAATCGTTACTTGGGATAGTTATAATCAAATTACTCAAGCTATGGGATTTGTTAAAATAAATAATCAAAATCCTATATTACATACCTTAATAATGGGAGCTTTCATAAAACTTGGAAGTATTATCTTAGGAAATGTAAATTTAGGAATTAGTTTTTTCACAGTATTTCAAATGCTTTTTTGTGCTTTCACATACTCTCTAGTAATTCGCCAATTAATCAAAAAGAATATAAATAAGTATTTTATAATATTTGCATTTTGCTTTTATGCGTTTCATCCACTAATAGCATGTTATAGTATTACTTTATGGAAGGATATTTGGATAAGTAATTTTCTAATTTTATATATTATTTACCTAATAGAAATTCAACATGATAAAGATAAATTTTTTAGCAGCAAAATTAATTTAATATTCTTTCCCATTATAATTTTAGGCGTATTATTTTCTAAAGGTACAGGAATTATTATGTTAATTATTTCATTCCCAATATTAATTTTTGAACATAAAGAATATTGGAAATATTTATTATCAATATTTAGTATTACATTTAGTATTTATCTTTTAGCTACGGGTCCACTACTTAAGCTATTAAATATCGATGGAGCTAAGCAACAAGATATGCTTTCAATCCCTTCACAGCAAATTGCAAGAACTGTAAAAGAACATAGAGCTTGTCTTAGTGAAGAAGAACAAGAAATTATTGAAAGTATTTTACCAATAAATGAACTTGCAAATTTATATAATCCTAGACTAGCCGATTATGTTAAAGAAAAAATCAATTTAAATAATTATAATAAAAACAAATGGATTTATATAAAAACTTGGGTAAAATTAGGATTAAGATATCCTATAACCTATCTAGATGCTTTTTTATCAAATTCATATGGTTATTGGTATCCAGATATAAAATATTGGGTAATCGCTAATGATTCATACTTAAAACGATTAAACATGTACAAAGAAAACAATTGGTATTATGGTGACAAAGAAAATTATCCTCCAGTTTCAAATATCCGTTCTAGTATTCAGGATAATTTCATGTTATTTATTGATAACATTAGAAGTATTCCCGTTACTTCAGTATTATTCAGTATTGGATTTTATACATGGATTCAATTTATAATCTTTTTAATATGTATGATTCAAAACAAGAAAAAAGTATTGTTGCCTTTCAGTACTATATTAGCTGTTTTTATAAGCTGCATATTATCTCCGGTACATGCTGAAATGCGTTATGCTTATTTAATAATTCTATCACTGCCCATAACAATTTCTTTCATAGATAAATCTAAGCATTACCTTTCATAAATTGTTTAAAAATAAAATATTAATTATAATATTTATATTCCAAAAATTACCTATTAATGTTAAAATACCTCTATGGAGGTATTTTATGAATATAAACAAAATTGCTATTTGCTCACTATTCGCAGCTACCACGGCAGTACTTTCACAAGTATACGTGCCAGTCCCACCTATCCCATTCAATATAGCCCTCGTTTCCGTATTTCTTTCTGGAATAATATTAGGGCCTAAGTATGGTGTTATAAGTCAATTTATATTCTTATTTATGGGAACTATAGGTATACCAGTATTTGCGGGATTTAATTCTGGTTTAGGGTATATTTTAGGCCCTACTGGCGGATATATTATAGGTTATTTATTAACAGCTTATTTAACACCAATAATCAGCTCTAAATTAGGTAGTGGATTTTTTAAGTATTTATTTTCCATGATAGTTGGCTTGATTGCTTGCTATTTAATCGGTACGGCATGGTTTATGTACGTGACTAAATCTCCATTAGTTAATGCTTTAATGCTATGTGTTTTACCGTTTATAATAACTGATTTACTTAAAATTTATATATGTACAATTCTAGTTTGTAAATTTAATTTAAAAGAAAAATTTAAATTATAATTTTATATTTCAACACGTATATCTTAATAAATATATGTGTTATTTTTTATATTTATAATTTTAAAATTAAGGAGAATTAACACGATGATACATACAGTCTCCCAAGGAGAAACCGCATATTCAATAGCAAATCAATATGGAGTATCCGTTGAAAGATTAATTTACGATAATGAAATTATTAATCCAGATAAATTAATATTAGGACAATCATTAATAATATTATTCCCAGAAATTACTCATCAAATATCTCCAGGCGAAAGCCTATATTCAATATCTGAAGCATATAATGTTCCGATATTAAATATTATTAGAAATAATCCTTATATAGTTGAATCAGAGCAACTTTCCCCAGGGGAAACTATTATTATAAAATATCAAGAACCTAAAATCGGAAGATTAAATATAAACGGTTATGCTTACCCATATATAGAAGATTCAATTCTTTCTGAAGCCTTAATATTTTTAAGTGATTTATCAATTTTTTCTTATGGCTTCGATGCTCAAGGTAATCTTATTCCAGTTGATGATTCTCGTCTTATAGCCTCTGCTCAAAATTATGATGTATCCCCTATTCTAGTCCTTACTCCTTTTGGTGAAGATGGTAAATTTAATAATAATCTTATAACCAATCTTACTAATAACCCTCAAGCAAGAAATAATTTAATAAATAATCTTTTAAGCACAGTGAGAACCAAGGGATACTATGGAGTGGATGTGGATTTTGAGTTTATATTACCTCAAGATAAAAACGCATATTCCAATTTCGTCGGAGAATTAAAGACTGCTATGAATAATGAAGGATATAGGGTATCTGTGGCACTTGCTCCAAAAACATCAGCAAACCAGACAGGGGCTTTATATGAGGGAATAGATTATAAAACACTTGGAAAAAATGCTAACAGCGTATTATTAATGACTTATGAATGGGGATACACATATGGTCCTCCTATGGCCGTAGCACCACTTAATTCCGTAAAAAAAGTTCTAGACTTTGCCATAACGCAAATACCTGCGTCAAAAATAGATATGGGTATGCCTAATTATGGGTACGATTGGCCTTTACCTTATGTTAAAGGTCTAACGGAAGCTAAGGTTATAGGTAATCACGAAGCTTTGAGAATAGCTTATGATAATAATTCTACTATTATGTTCGATAATACTGCTATGTTGCCATATTTTGAATACTCTAAAAATGGTGTAAAACATATTATATGGTTTGAGGATGCAAGAAGTATAGATGCTAAAATACGTACAGCTGTACAGTACGGTTTTCGTGGAATAGGATATTGGAATATTATGAAGCAATTTAGGCAAAACTTTGTAGTATTAAATTCACTTGTAAATATAATATAAAATTTCGATATTTTAAAATGTTGAAATACAACAATATTTTATGTATAATGAATATACTTAAATAAAAATAATAGGATGTATAAAATGAAAGTAATATTTAAAATTTTTGACGCTAAGTTTATTAAATTTATTTTGGTTGGAATCTTAAATACAGCCGTAAGTATGGCAATAATGTTTTTACTTTATAATTTAGCCCATTTTGGATATTGGGGTTCTTCGGCAATATCGTTTTTTATTGCTAGTATAATCAGCTTCATCTTGAATAAAAATTTCACGTTTTCTAGCGATGAATCTACATTAAAATCCGCCTTAAAATTTGCCGTTACAATAGGTATATGCTACCTTTTAGCTTATAGTATTTCAAAGCCAATAGTTATATGGGCACTTTCTAAATTTAATTTAAAAGTAAGTTTAATCGAGCAAATATCTATGTTAGTAGGCATGGTAATCTTTACTTTATTAAATTATTTTAGTCAACGCTTTTTTGTATTTAGCCGTAAAGAAAAGAAAATATAAAAGTTATAAAAATTGAAGCCATCAGTAAATCTGATGGCTTTATTTATTTTCTATTCTAATTCATTTCTTTGAACGAATTTTAATTTCAAAGCATTAAAAAACATTTTTTCACACATTACTTGTAAGATACATTCTTGTAGATGTAAAATCCTTTCTACGTTTTTAGTTTTTCTGATTTTTTTAATTTCCTCATAATATTTATAACAAGCCCCATCAGGATTAGTACATTCATTTCTTACACATAAACCTACAGACTTTTCTTCTTCACTTAAATTTTCCATATCAAATCCTCCTCTCATAAACTTATAAAACAATACAAAAGCCTGGCCACCTTTTAGTCTTACGTATTTGTTAATAAAATTTTTACTCTTGTTCATACTCAGCTCCCCTTAAAAATATTGTTATAATTAATGATTACTAAAAATTAACTCATTATAGTTAATTATAACACATTTGCGCAAAAAATCAACTCAAATGAGGTAATATTTTTAACCTTAAATAGTTAATATTAAATTTATTAACTATTTTGAGGTGGTATTTGTGAATATTGGAGAAGCCGTAAAAAACAGAATCTTACAATTATGCAATAAAAGGTGTATAACAATTAATAAATTAGCTAACATCAGCGGTGTTACTCAATCTACAATTAACAATATCGTAAGTGGTAGAAATAATAGCACTACAGTTTCAACTATAAAAAAGTTATGTGATGGTTTAGATATTACTATTTGTGATTTCTTTAATACTGATGAATTTAAAAATTTAGAACAAGAAATTAAGTAAAACTTTGTGGGACTATTTTTCATTTTTATCTCCTTATTTGTATAATACGTATTGTCATACGTATTGTAAACTATATTATAATACAAAATTTTTATATCCTCTATTTAGAGGTGATTACAATGAAAAATTTTATTCCT
>CADBQS010000029.1 GCA_902796915.1 uncultured Ruminococcus sp. | reverse complement strand
ATTATAATCTTTAATTAACTGAGTTGCATCTTCTACAAAACTATTATATTTTTTATTAATAGCTTTCTTTACGAGATTAAAATTATTGTTATCAGTAGAGTTAGCATTTTCTAAAGTTAGATCCAAATCTTGAATCTGAATTTCTACCTTTTTTATAAACTCAGTATCTGCTTTCTTATAAGATTTTTTTTTAAAAAATTTTATTATACCATCAAATATTCCCATAATAAATACCTCCAACAAAAATTAATTTTATTTATATTTACATAGTATCACAAAATCGGGGGGCATCAAGAGGTTTTTGTGAAAAACATAAGTTTTAAGTTAGATTTTACATCCACCAAACATTCTTTTTGTTATAAAATTGTTGTTTTTGACTATAATTAAAGAAATTACTATTTATTTGAGAAGGAACTGAAATAGAGGGAATATAGGCAATTTGACTAGCTATATTCGCAATAGAAGTACCGCCAATAACAGTATCTAATTGTTGATCTGATAGTTCATTACCATCCTTAACGAGTTTTAGTATTAGTTTTCCAATATTCTCCAATTCTTCGATGCTTAAATCTAAATTATATTTACGACAAATCTTTTGAGCGTCTTCAATATTTTCTTGAATTAGTAATTCTTGTAATAAATTTTTATTATCAAATATTTCTTTTAAGTTTACTTTATTCATATAAAACATCCTTTGTGTTATAAATTTTTATATCTTTTACAATACCACACATTAAAAAAGTAGTCAAGTAGAAAATTTTTATATATTTTTAAAATCACAATTTAACGCAATGTTTCACGTGAAACATTGAAATGTTTATCACACTTACTTCCAATTTAATGGTGCGTGTGATATACTAAAGTAACAAAAAGAATAGGAGGTGGATAAATGGAAAAAATAATAGCAATAACCAACCAAAAGGGAGGAGTAGGAAAAACAACAACTGCAATAAATTTATCTGCGTCATTAGGTTCACTTGGAAAGAAAACTTTAGTTATAGATTTAGATCCACAAGGAAACACTACGAGTGGCTTAGGATTTGATAGAAGAAGCATAGTTATGTCTTCATACGATGTTTTAGTAGATGGAGCAGATGTAAACGATGTAATCTTAGAAACGGGATTTGAAAATTTAAATATAATCCCATCAAATATAGATTTGGCGGCGGCGGATTTAGAGCTTATAGATTTAAAAAATAGGGAATCCAGATTAAAAATTGCCGTGACGAAAGAAGCAAAAAATTATGATTACATAATAATAGATTGCCCACCGTCATTAGGACTTATAACTACAAATGCATTATGTTTGGCGAAATCTATATTAATTCCAACGCAATGCGAATATTACGCATTAGAGGGAATATCACAACTCATGAATACAATAAAAAGAATAAAAAAGCATTATAATGAAAATTTATCAATCGAAGGCGTACTAATGACGATGTACGATGGCAGGCTAAATTTAACACAGCAAGTTGTTGAAGAAGTAAAGAAACATTTTCCTAAGAAAGTATTTAATACAGTAATTCCAAGGGGAGTAAGACTCTCCGAAGCTCCGAGTTATGGTAAACCTATAATATATTTTGATAAATCGTCAAAAGGAGCAAAGGCGTATATAGAGTTAGCAAAAGAGATAATAAATAATAACGAGAAGGAGAAATAAGTATTGGCATTAAAAAGAAGTGGTCTTGGAAAGGGACTTGACGCAATATTCATAGAAAATGACATAGAAGAACAAGAAAACATAAAAACAGTAAGAATATCTAAAATAGAGCCAAATAGAAACCAACCAAGAAAAGATTTTGACGACGAAGCCTTAGAAGAATTAGCAACATCAATAGCGAAGCACGGCGTTTTACAGCCTTTACTTGTAAGACCGATAGAAGACGGTGGATATCAAATTATAGCAGGAGAAAGACGTTGGCGAGCAAGTAAAATGGCCGGAATTACAGAAATACCTGTAATAATAAAAGAGATGACGGATTCACAGGTAATGGAAGTAGCCTTGATAGAAAATCTACAAAGAGAGGATTTATCTCCAGTAGAGGAGGCAAAGGGCTATAAACAGTTAATGGACTCATATGGATTTACGCAAGAAGAAATATCTAAATCAGTAGGTAAATCTCGCCCTAGTATAACTAATTCCTTGAGATTATTAAATCTTCCAGAAAAGGTATTAAAGATGATAGAAAAGGACGAAATTTCTGCTGGACATGCCCGCACTTTATTATCGTTAAAAGACGAAGATGAGATAAAAAAGATAGCCGAGATGATAAAAGATCAGGGGTTATCCGTAAGACAAACAGAAGCGATAGTAAAAAAACTTGCAGAAGAAAATAAAAAGAAAAAAATAAAAAAGAAAGAACGTTTAGTATTTTTTGATGAGGTAGAGGCAAATCTCAGAGAATACTTAGGGCGAAAGGTTAAGATAAAAGGAAGTGGCAAGAAAAAAGGCGTGTTACAAATTGAATTTTACGGTGAAGAAGATTTGTCCGATTTAGCAAAGCGTTTAGGAAAAGAAGATATTATTGAAGAGGAATCGATATGATGAAAATAAATATTGGAAAAATATTTAAAACATTAATATCTTTAATTTTTCTAGGATTAATATGGACAAATCCACTGATAATGAGAGAAAATGCGCAAAGTAATGTAAAAATATTTACAGATGGAATAAATACTCTCTTAAGTTCATTAGGTATAAAATATATATTATTACCCAAACAAATAATGATGTGGATAATGATAATAGAATATTTTATATTTGGAATAGTGTTAATTATAATGCAAAAATCGTACACAGAAAGAATAAAAAAACATGTGTCAATACCATTGTCAATAGGCTTAATGACATCAATAGTAACAACATATTTTGGTCTTTTTGATAAAGTACCTTTTGGGACATTACAAGATGTAATATATCAAACAGAAGGATTAATATTTGGAATACTAACATATATAATTTTTGATATTATGAGGAGCAAAAATTCAGGTGGTAGAAAATATAGCTCTGCAAATTATAAAAGGGGGAGATAATATGTTAGATATAAAATTGATAAGAGAAAATCCAGAAAAAGTAAAAGAGGGCATAAAAAAGAGAGGTGCTGACCTTAGTTCAAAGATAGATGAAATACTAGAAATAGATAAAACCCGTAGAGAATTAATGACAGAAACAGAAGCAATGAAATCTAAGCAAAATACAGTAAGTAAGCAAATTCCTGCCATAAAGAAATCGGGTGGAGACGTAAGTCAAGTAATGGCAGAGATGAAAGAACTATCTGAGAGCATATCGAAAAAAAATGCAGAAATCAATGTATTAGAACAAAAACAAAGAGAAATTCTTTTATCAATACCGAATATACCACACGAAAGCGTACCCATAGGGAAAGATGATACAGAAAATGTAGAGATAAGACGTTGGGGAGAGCCGAAAAAATTTGATTTTGAAGCTAAAGCGCATTGGGATATAGGTAAGGACTTAGGAATATTAGATCCAGAAACAGCCGCAAAAGTAACGGGAGCAAGATTCCATTTTTATAAAGGTCTGGGAGCAAGATTAGAACGATCAATAATAAATTTTTATTTAAATACGCACACAGAAAACGGATATAAAGAAGTATTTCCGCCATTTATGGTAAACAGAGCTTCTATGACGGGTACAGGACAACTTCCAAAATTCGAAGAAGATGCATTTAAATTAAACGGAGAAGATTACTTCCTAATTCCAACAGCTGAAGTACCTGTAACTAATATGCATAGAGATGAAATATTAGACGGTAAAGATTTACCATATAAATATTGCGCATATTCTGCATGTTTTAGAGCAGAGGCAGGTTCAGCAGGAAGGGATACAAGAGGTTTAATAAGGCAGCACCAATTCAATAAAGTAGAGCTTGTAAAATTTTCAAAGCCAGAGGATTCCTATAAGGAACTTGAAAGTCTAACAAATGACGCAGAAAGAGTACTACAAGAATTAGGCTTACCTTATAGAGTGGTGTGCTTGTCGACAGGGGATGTAGGATTTTCTTCGGCAAAGACTTATGATATAGAAGTTTGGATGCCGTCGTATAATAGATACTTAGAAATATCATCATGTTCTAATTTTGAGGATTATCAAGCAAGGAGAGCATCGATAAGATATAAAAACGGACCAAAAGACAAAGCACAGTTAGTCCATACGTTAAATGGTTCAGGAGTAGCAGTAGGAAGAACAGTAGCAGCAATACTTGAAAATTATCAAAATGCAGACGGAAGCGTAACAGTACCAGAGAAATTGAGAGAATTTATGGGGACAGATATAATAAAGTAAAACAAAAGGGGACAGGAAATTAAGATGCAGGATAAATTTCAAAAAGAAGGATTAACATTTGACGACGTATTATTAATACCCGGTGAATCAGACGTAGAGCCAAGAATGGTAGACGTAAAAACAAAGCTTACAGAGAAAATAAACCTAAACACACCGATAATGACGGCAGCAATGGATACCGTAACAGAGTCCAGAATGGCGATAGCAATGGCACGTGAGGGCGGAATTGGAATAATACACAAGAATATGAGTATAGAAAAACAAGCCGAAGAAGTAGATAAAGTAAAACGTTCAGAAAATGGAGTAATCGTAGAACCATTTTATCTTTCACCAGAAAATACAATAGCCCAAGCAAATGAGTTAATGGGAAAATATAAAATATCTGGAGTGCCAATATGCGAAAATAAAAAACTTGTTGGCATAATTACAAATAGAGATATAAGATTTATGAGTTACCCAGATTATTCACGTAAAATATCGGAAGTTATGACAAAGGAAAATCTAATAACAGCCCCAGTAGGCACAAAATTAGAAGAGGCTAAAGATATACTAAGAAAACATAAAATTGAGAAATTACCTCTAGTAGATGATAACGGAATACTAAAAGGCTTAATTACAATAAAAGACGTAGAAAAAACATTACAATATCCAAATTCATCAAGGGACGCAAATGGAAGATTGCTTTGTGGAGCAGCAATAGGAGCTACTGCAGACGTATTAGATAGAGTAAAAGCTCTTTTGGAAGCAAACGTGGACGTATTGGTATTAGATTCAGCTCATGGACATAACATAAACGTAATAAACAGCGTAAGACGAGTAAAAGAGACGTACCCAGATGTACAACTTATAGCAGGTAACGTAGCAACAGCCGAAGCAGCCGAAGCACTTATAGATGCAGGTGCAGATTGTATTAAAGTGGGAATAGGTCCAGGCTCTATATGTACAACAAGAATTGTAGCAGGAATAGGGGTTCCGCAAATTACGGCTGTATATGACGTAGCATGTGCGGTAAAAAAGAGAGGTAAAAAAGTAATAGCTGACGGCGGAATAAAATATTCAGGAGATATCGTAAAAGCCTTAGCTGCCGGAGCAGACGTAGTTATGATAGGTTCGCTCGTAGCAGGTTGCGAGGAGTCACCTGGAGAAAACGAGATATATCAAGGTAGACAATTCAAAACATACAGAGGTATGGGTAGTTTAGGAGCAATGGGACAAGGTAGTGCGGATAGATATTTCCAAGGTAATGCGAAAAAATTAGTACCCGAGGGAGTAGAGGGACGAGTTGCATATAAAGGAATGCTTTCGGAAACGATATATCAAATGCTCGGAGGCTTAAGAGCCGGAATGGGATATACAGGATGCAGGAATATAGAAGAGCTTCATAGTAAAGCGAAATTCGTAAAAATTACCGGAGCAGGACTAAAAGAGAGCCATCCTCACGATATACAAATAACAAAAGAAGCTCCAAACTATTCTTATATAGTAAATTAATAGTAATAAAAAAGATCTTATGAATTAACATAGGATCTTTTTTATTAAAATTACTAACTAGATAATAGTTGCATTAGGGGAATTAATTTCAGCCCAAACAGTAGATTTTGGTAATGTTGTAAATAATGCGTACATAAGCTGATCGCTGCTACGGTCAGATAATACAAATCCTCCATCTGAAATCAAAAATATTTCAAATTGATTTGATCTACTGAATGCTCTTTTTATATTTATATAATCTTGTATTAATATAAGCCAACATGGATTATTAGATACCACATAATTATATATTTCATCAGATATTGCCCAAAAGGCGTTGATTTTTTCTTGTTTATTGTTCAAAGAGGATAAAAAATTAAAAATTTCTCGTTTTGGATTACTCGTAGGGTTTGATATTAAATTTCTCAATGATCGAGGAATATTTACAGGATTAGTCTGTGAACTATTAAAATTGTTTGGATTAGTATTAACATTTCTGTTAGCGGCTAAAGTTTTAGGTGCTAACGTAATACAACTCCCAATTGCTAACAATAACGCAGTTTTTTTAAATACATTTTTCATTTAAAAATTCCTTTCATTTATACAATAAAATTTCAATCAATTGTTATTATATATTTAAATATATGTTTTGTAAATATTGTGTTTTTAAAAAAAATTAATATATTAGGAAAATTATAATGCAAAAATAAAAAACTTTAAATTTTGATTTAAAGTTTTTTATAATGTTGGCATCATCTTATTTTTCCAAGCCGTCACCAGCTAAGTATCTTCAGCGTAATTGAGCTTAACTACTGTGTTCGAGATGGGAACAGGTGTACCCTCAATACCATAAATACCAACTTATTTAATTGTATCTCCACTTGACATAAACTATTATATTATAATGTTTTATAGATGTCAATAGTTTTTTGAAAAAAATTTATTATTTACTGAAATGATAAATAATAAATTATGTGTTGACAAATATTATAAAAAGCGATAAAATTATATCGAGTAAATTACTATATTAAAAATTAAGAAAGAAGGAGAAATTATGAGACCAGAAGATGAACAAATTTTATTAGAACTACTTTCAAGAGATGATTTTATTAGAGAGTTGATAATTCAAGAATCACCAGAAGAGGTAATAGATTTATTTGAAGAAAATGGTGTAAAGTTAACAAAGGAAGAGGTAACAGTAATATGTACAATTTTAGAGAGAAGATTAAATAATGGAGAATTAATGGAAGAAGAATTAGAACAAGTTTTAGGTGGACAAGGAATATATATAGGAAAACAGGAAAATAGTCCATGGCCTAAGTTAGTGGCATTGGTAAGTGGAGCTACGATAGGTGGACTAGCAGGCGGTGCAGCAGGAAATGCTATGGGCTCTACTGATTATACTAAAGGATTAGGAACTGGAGTGGGAACAATAGCTGGAATGACGACTGGTGCTAGTTTGGCTGTGTCGGCTTTGGATGGGGTGAGAAGCTTTATAAAATGGTTGAAAAAGTAATGAGACTGTATGTAATAAAAACTTAAAATACAAATTTTATAACTATTCGATGTGTTTTGTGCAAAATACAAGTAAAAAAATTATTATTATAATATTAATTTAAAAAAATATTGCTAATAAAAAATAACCCATACTAATTTTTAGCATGGGTTATTTTTATAAATTTACATTCTAAGCTTTCAATAACAATATCTAAATTATTATAATGCGTATTTAATCTAAGCTCTTTTTGTTTTTTACTTGAATTAAAAACACATAAAATAGAAGAATCTTTGCCTTCTAAAACGTAAGATAATATATTTTTATCATTGTAACACGGATAAAATTTACCGCTAAATATTTCACGCTTATTTTTTCTTAAATTAGAAAGATATTTATACCAATTAAGAAGCTCTAAATTCTCATTGTTCCAAGGAAAACATTTCCGATTAAATGGATCAAGATATCCCTCAAGCCCAACCTCATCGCCGTAATATATGCAGGGAATGCCGGGCAAAGTAAATTGTATCCCGGAAGCTAATTTCATAAGCTTTATGCCAAGTTTTCTTTGTGAATCGGAAAGCTTATGGCTTGCTTGCCAAATTCTATCTTGACTATTATAAGGCTCTCCAGCAAGAAAAGTGATAGCTCTGATTGTATCGTGAGTACTAAGGGAATTCATGAGTAGTGGGATGGTGGGTTTAGGATAATTTTCTAAAATACTAAGAATAATTTCCATCATATCCCGACCGTCTTTACCGCTAACAAAACCTAGAATAGCATCTTTAAATGGATAATTCATAACGCTGTCAAGTTGCTTACCTAAAAGGAATTTACGTCTATGCTCGTAACTTATCTTATTAGAAGCATCTTCCCAAACTTCACCAAATATTACAGCGTCAGGATTTTCTTCCTTTACAGCCTTACGAAACTTTTCAAGAAATATATCAGGTAATTCGTCCGCAACGTCGAGCCTCCACCCGGAGGCTCCTTTTCTTATCCAATTTTTGGCAATACCATCTTTACCATTTATAAATTCATTAAATGATTCATTTTCCTCATTAACCTCCGGCAAGGATTTTATTCCCCACCAAGAGGAGTAATCATCGGGCCAATTATTAAATTTATACCAATTAAAATATTTAGATTCTTTAGAGTTAAAAGCGCCAACAGAATCAAAGTTATTATATTTATTAAAGTAAATACTATCGCTGCCAGTATGACTAAAAACTCCATCGAGAATTAATTTAATATTATTTTCCTTAAGTTTTTGACAAAGTAATTTAAAGTCATCTTTAGTTCCAAGTAAGGGATCAATTTTTGAATAATCAGCAGTATTATACCGATGATTTGAACTTGATAAAAATATAGGATTAAGATAAACGCACGTAACTCCTAATTCTTTTAAGTATGGTATTTTTTCAACAACACCTAATAAATCGCCTTGAAAATAATCATTATTATGATATTCTCCATTTTTATCGGGGAGATAATTAGGCAAATCCCCCCAGTTAGAGTGTAATTCACGATTACTATTTTCTAATATTCGATTTTCTCTAGCTTTAAAAAATCTATCGGGAAAAATCTGATACATTATTCCACCATATAACCAATCAGGTGTTGAAAAATTTTTATCATAACAAGTAATCTGCCAAGAAATATTACTCCCTAAAATTCCTGAACTATTATTCTGGTTTTTACCAATAATTTTAATACCAAAATCAGTTTCTAATTCAAAGCTATACCAATAAATACCTGATTCCTTGAACATTTGGTGGCATTCCCATGTTTCTTCTGAACTATCGTTCATGCCACACCAAAACATATTATTGAATATGGGAGTATTTTGGCCGTCAAGATATATTTTTAATTTAGCTTTCCTGCACTTTAGTTCACGTGGCAGTAAAATTTTAAAATGTACATTTTCAAATTGCTTTACGGCTCCAAATGGATTTTTATAAAATAAATTACGTGAATCGAACAAACAACCCATAAAATAAAACCTCGCAATAAAACATTATTTAATAGGTTTAGCTCCCCAAATATCATTGGCATAATCGCGAATAGCCCTATCTGCGGAGAAAATTCCCGCATTAGCAATATTAATCAAAGACATCTTATTCCAATTAAAAGTATTACTATATAAGTCGGATGCCTTAACTTGAGCTTTTTGATAATCGGCAAAATCAGCCATAACCATAAATGGGTCATTAGTTCTAAGAGAGTTAGATATATCATTAAAATTGACGTTACTAAATCCATTATTAATTTCATCCACAACTCTTTTTAAGGTGTAGTTATTATTATAATAAACCATAGGATTGTACCCGTTCTTTTTAAGTTCATCAACTTCACTTGAAGTAAGGCCAAAAATTATAATATTATCCTTTCCAACAACTTCGTTTATCTCAACATTAGCACCGTCCAAAGTTCCTAATGTTACAGCGCCATTAATCATAAATTTCATATTACCCGTACCCGAAGCCTCTGTACCTGCTAAAGAGATTTGCTGACTTATTTCTGCCGCCGGCATTAAAACCTCTGCAATACTTACGCTGTAATCTTCCAAGAAAACAATTTTGATTTTATCTTTAACTGAATTGTCATTTTCTATTTTTTTAGATAATTCATAAATAAATCTTATAATCTGCTTAGCAAAATAGTATCCCGGAGCCGCCTTAGCAGCAAAGATGTACGTTTTAGGAGTAAAATTTATATTGGGATTATCTTTTAATGTGAGATACTCATGAAAAATATTTAAGGCATTTAAAAGTTGACGTTTATATTCATGTAAACGCTTTGCTTGAACATCGAAAATAGAGTTAGGATTTACAATAATAGAGTTTTTCTCTTTAATAAAATCAGCCAAACGCAATTTATTTTTATATTTTATATCAGCTAATCTTTTTAAAACATCGGAATCATCTTGAAACTTCTCTAAGTTTTTAAGTTCACTCGCATTAACAATATAAGAATCACCAATTAATTCCGTAATCATATCTGAAAGTAACGGATTGGCTTGATTAAGCCATCTTCTATGAGCTATACCGTTAGTAACATTTTTAAATTTTTGAGGAAAAACGTTATAAAAATCATTAAAAACAGTTTTCTTTATAATATCGCTGTGTAAGGCGGATACACCATTAACGCTGTGACTGGCAACAACGGCTAAATTCGCCATTTTAACGAATCCGTCATTAATTACGGCCATTCTACCTATTTGATATCCGTCAACACCTTTACTATGCATATCAGCGCAAAATCTACGATTAATTTCTTCTAGAATTTGATAGATTCTGGGAAGCCTTGTACGAATCAAATCCTGTCCCCAACATTCGAGTGCCTCTTTCATTACGGTATGATTAGTATACGCAATAGTTCTAGTAACTATATCCCAAGCCTTTTCCCAAGAATATCCGCATATATCCATAAGTATACGCATCATCTCGGGTACGGCAAGAACGGGGTGTGTATCGTTAAGATGTATGGCAACAACGTCGGGTAAAGTATCGATGGAATCGTAATTGCGTAAATGACGGGAAATAATATCTTGAATCGTAGCTGAAACAAGGAAATATTGCTGAGTAATTCTAAGGCTCTTACCCTCAACATGATTATCATCCGGATAGAGAACTCTAGTTATAGCCTTAGCCATAGCTTCCTGCTCCATAGCCTTCATATAGTTACCGCTATTAAAAAGCTTCATATCGAAATCAACGGATTTAGAAGCCCATAATCTTAACTTACTAACTCCTTCACCGCCGTATCCGGGAACCATTAAATCATAGGGGATGGCGATAACAGTATCTTGATTAACGTAATTAACCTCGTGATGATTGTCCTTCCAAGATTCTTTAATTTCTCCATTAAACATAACCTTAACTGCACGCTCGGGATGAGGCTGTAGCCAAACTTCTCCCGTAGATAGCCAAAAATCTGGAAGTTCTGTCTGCCACCCATCAACAAGCTTTTGTTTGAATATACCATATTCATATTTTAAAGAGTATCCAACAGCCGAAAATTTTTGCGAAGCCAGACTGTCGAGAAAGCAAGCAGCTAACCTACCTAATCCACCGTTACCGAGACCCGCGTCGATTTCTTTATCGTATATATTGTTAATATCAATATTAAGCTCTAAAAGAGCTTTTTTTATGGTATCTTCAATACCTAAATTAAAGAGGGCATTTTTAAGAGACTTGCCCATCAAAAATTCCATACAGAGATAATAAACCTGCTTTTGATTTTTTTGAGCAGCTATGTCAGTAAAATTTCTACGCAAAGGAGCGATAATATCTTTTAAAACAAGAACGGTGGCGTAATATATGTGAGAGTCGGAGGCTTCCTCTATATTTAATCCAAAGTGATGTGAGAGTTTTTTAATGAGAAGATTTTTGAATTCGGAAACAGATATATTATTATTCATAATAAATTCCTCCAAAAAATAAATGTTTAGTAAAATTTTGCATGTTGTCATAAAGTATATGATTATAAACGAGAAAATATTAATCTACAATTTAAATTATAGTATAACTTTTAATAAGATAAAATATATAATTATAAAATGTTTTGAAGTAATAAATAATTAAAAATAGTGGTATTTAATTAGGAAAAATAGTATTATAATATTTATAAGAATAAAAGACGTAAAAAATAAAATAGGTGGGATAATATGGAAAAGAATAGAGTAAAGCTGAATATATGCGGTACGGATTACGTAGTTTTATCTGAGGAAAGCGAAACATATATAAAATCAATAGCGACAGAAATTGACCAAAAAATGAGCGAAACATTAAAGGATCAAACAAAAAAATCTTTGGTGATGGCAGCAACGCTTGCCGCTATGGATTATTGCGATAAATTAAGAAAAGAAAAAGAAAACAATGAAAATGCAGGAAATAGGGTAAAGGAATACCTTGAAATGACAGCTAAATCTCAAATAGAGAAAGAAACATTAAGAGAGGAAAATGAAATACTTAAAGAAGAACTTGAGGAACTCAAAAGAGAAAATGAAGAACTAAAAGAGGAGATTGAAACACTAAAATCAAGAAAAAGACGAAGATAAGTAAAGGTGAGTTTTAAAAAATGTGGAAAACCGTGTTGAAATTGAGGAAAACTTTATGTGTTTAAACATCTTATATACATAAACGATGGCAATAAAATGGGACAAAGCAGTAAAATGTGAAATTAACAACAAAATGTTGAAAACACTGGGAAAAGTGTGGAAAGGAATAAAAAATATGATAAAAGAAGTAAAAGTATTAAAAGTAAGAGAAGGAGCAATTATTCCTCAAAGAGCTACAAAAGGTTCAGCGGGAATGGATGTT
>CADBQS010000028.1 GCA_902796915.1 uncultured Ruminococcus sp. | reverse complement strand
CCAATCATCAGGGAACATCGCCGCAATCTGTTGAACATACATTGCAGCTCTTCTCATTTTATCATTTAACGCTTTATTTAATTTTGCATCATCATCATTTGAAAAATTAGTAAGTATCTGATCTATATCTAATCCTTTAAGACTATCATCATCTAATCCTTTTAAAATGGTCTTAATACTTTTCGGGTCTTTTAAATATTTGGCAATTTCTTTTGGTGCCCCAATTTGTTCAACTGCCTTTGTAAAACTTAATCCTTTTTTATCCGTTGAAGGAACGGAAATACTGTTGTTTTGCAATGCGTCATTCTGCTCTTTTAAAGCATCAGTAGCACCTTCCGCAGCATTACGTAACTCTTCTTCTGCTTTAACCACATTTTTTATCGGCGTTACATCAGGAGCAGAAACTTTTATTTCAGGTTGGGCTTCAGGTACTTGAGTTTTAGGTTTAGAAATCTTTTTCGATATAGGCGTTTTTGTCCCATTAAGATACTGTAAAGTCCAATCCCAATCTGCTTCAACTTTTTCACCCTCTAAAGCATTTTTGACACTTTGTTGTTTTTGCTTCATTTTATCAACTGCTGTCTGCATCTTATTAGCCGCTGTCTCAGCTTTTTCCATACTTCCAGCATATTTTTCTGCGTCTTGAGACGCTGCCTTTAACGTACCAGTACCATTACGAATAGATTCAGTAATACCTTGGACATTAGCATCTATTCGATCTAAAGTATCTCCAATTCTATTTAGCGCTTCTTCAGACGCACCAAAACCACCACCTTTACCAGAACCACCTAATCCTTCTATACCATTAGGATATTTTTTATATAATTCTTCCAGCTTACTTTGTAAAGGTTTACCTGTTGGATTAGTGTTTGCGGTCATTGATCTAAAAATTTTAAAAATTTCTGTATCAGAAGCCGCCGCCAATTTAGACATATCTTCTGGCTTAACAGCTTGACTTAATATCTCAAATTTAGAAATATAAGCGTCTATTTTTTGATTAATTTTATCCAATGATGTCCCACTTATATCGCTAAATACCTTATCAAGATTTAACTCGCTAAAAGCCCCTTTAACATACTTTTGCATTTGTTTTATTGATTTAGTATCAATATTAAGTTCGGGTTTTATTTGGGCTTCTTTTTCTATCTTATCTAATAAATCACCTAATGATTTAATTTTATTTTCGGCCTGAGTAGTATCAGCCATTACCGATATAATAGTACCATTTACAGCCATGTGTTATCTCCTCCTTTTCCTTAAAATATATTTCCAGCTTGTACTAAAGCTACCGATTGTACCTGTGATAAAAACTCGGCAGACTCTGAAAATTGTTTAATAGAATTAAATGGAGAAGTCCTTTGTGCTGCTCCATGATATCCTTCCATATCTAATTCAAAAATCAAATTTTTATTATAGGGGTCTTTTGTCCCTTTAGATTGATAATATTCTTCCATATTATCAGATGAAAGTAAGACACCGCCCATTATCTTATCTAAATAAGGTTCATAAGAATTGTCTTTAAAATTATCTGTACGCTTATACTTAATTGGATCATATTGATCATAATAATCTTCTTGTAATACTTGTTGCATTTTTTCTGTTAATAATATGCATCCAGTTTCTGCAACGGCTTTCTTGTACCTCGTTGCCCAATCTTTAATCTGTTTATCGAATCTTCCCATAATAATAGCCCTCCTTTTATACTAAAAAGGACGGCTTTGCGTCCTTTTCTTCTTTTACTTCTTCACAATCTCTTTCACCTTATCCATATCAACTTCCTCAAGTACTCCTTCAGCAGCACCAAGGAAATTATCAACCCAAGCATGAATAAGCGGAGCAAATTTCACTACCTGTTCCCTGACAAAAGCATGTGGCTCATAATAATTTGTCATGATATCATTACTTTTCATATTAAGCACACTATCAAACATAGCTACCTGTGCTTCAGGAATATAACTAATAATCACATCAACCAGTCCATATTTCTGCAACAAATTAAAGTCGCCCAACGAATCTTCTTTATCTATTACAATATTTGTATATATATTAAGCAACGCACTCACATACAACAAATATTTCTTGCAGGAATCAACCTTAAATTGCCCATCTGCTGTAAAATAACTAGCCGCTATAATCTGATCACAAATAGTGCATACTACTTCATATCGCTCATATTCTTTAATGGCAAGTGTACCCTCAAGATAAACACGTCTTGCATCATCAGATGAACGGTTCTTCAGTGACTTTACAAAATCCTTAGCGGTCACATATTTAATCATATTATTATCATCAGCAGTAAAATACTGTCTTACCTTAGGTTCCTGATTCTGATTTGTATTCTTTGCCATAATAAATCTCCTTTTCTTCCTTATCCAAATTTCTTGCAGTATGCCAGCCCAATACATATAGCATCTGCTTCATCATCATTCACATCCATATTAAGATTATCCTTAATATATTTAATTGAAGCTTTCTTAAACTCATCTCGTTTTCTACCAAATGCCTGAAGCTTCACATACTTACGCCATTCACTGGGCGCAAATTCATAATATGTAATTCCATTAAACAAACAAAAGCCATAGACCGCTCCAATAATTTTCATGAGCATATCTATAACTTTCATATTCCCAAACACGACATCTTTTTCAATAACAATAATATCGGGCTTTAATTGCCCAATACTATCTAATAACTCTTTAGTCATTAATTTAAGACGTTCATAACCATTCTTTACTTTTTTAAAATCATCAATGACACCAGATTCCTGATATTCACCGTCTTTAAAAATAGCCCATCCCGTAGATGTAGTACTGGTGTCAAGAGATAGAAGAGTAGTACTGTTCATATCGTATCCTCCTCAAGTTCATACTTGCACCATAACTCATAGGCTTCTTTAGTTTCCTCTTTTAAGAAAATCATTACTAAAATCGTCTTGCCTGTTTTTCTATCCATGCCCGTATATATATCAATAGGATAAATCCCATTCGCTATATATAATTTAAATTGCTTCGAATTAACTATCCGTACTACTTCAGATGGATAATAAGGTCGTGGATGAAGATTAGGCGTAATAAGATCATGTCCAAACATAATTTATTCCTCTCTCTTCTTATTTAAATAGTCCTTGGGACAAACCCATTGACCTTCATGTCTACCAGTTTCTGGATTATAAAGATAGATATAAACTCTATCCGCATCCAAATTTTGCATACCGATCTATAAATCGCTGTGTTGCTTATGGCGTATATAGAATCCATTCGTTACCTTGTATGAATTATTTTCTCTATAAAACATAGTTGTTCTCCTTTTGCCGTACAAAAAAAGGGCATAACCTCGCCTGAACAGCGTAAGCTATGCCCTTTTATCAATATGACTATCCTCTATTATGTAATAAAAAACTAGTAATAGGATAGTGTTTGTCAAAAGTCAAAATAATAATCACTGTTCATTCAAAAATAATTAATGCTTCTTACCATTGCGATAAGCAATTGAGCGAGGAATATTCTTACCAGATTCACGAGTAGAATCATAGACCGCTTTCTTCACAGTGTCGCCCGCAATCTGTTTTTCAACCTCTTCTTTAACAGGCTCGGATTCAGATTCTTCTACAGGTTTCTGGTCTTCAGCCATAATCTTTTTATAACTGCCAGCCATAGAGTTTTTAAGCATTTTCATTTTACCCTGATCCATTCCTTGAAGCACCTTACGGGCATCTTCTTTAGAGGTTTGTCCCGCTTCAAAAGAGGAAAGTACGTCAAACAAATCTACGCACTCCTTACTACAATACATTGTCATATATGAAGGGTAATTAAGAAATCTATCACAATTTGT
>CADBQS010000027.1 GCA_902796915.1 uncultured Ruminococcus sp. | reverse complement strand
ATAGAGAATATTCCAAGACGTCTTGCAATTTAAAAAAGAATTAATATATGGTAGAAAAATTAAGTTTAAATAATACAATAAGAATATATATCAAATAGTATTTAAAGTACTTGAATTTTTATTATACTATCTGTATACTGAATATCAATTATATTTAGTAATCTTAGAGTAGGAGTTTTTTATATGCGTATTAATATCAAAATGAAAAGAGTAATCTTATTGTCTATGTTGGTTGTTTTTACATTTTTTTTATGTTAGAAGCATTTGCTCAAAAAGTTTCTGCTGTTGGTGATTATGAAGTAAATATTGCTGTGTTTTGTGATGATACTGATGTTGCACAAAATTATGTTCAAGAATTATGTAGACGGAATTATGTGAAAAGAACTCCTGATATTTATACCACGCAAGATAGAAGTGAATTTTTAGAAGGTGAATATACTGGTTTTAAAGATAGGGTAATTTTGTATGATGCTGTTGATTGGAAGAGACAAATTTATGATTTAGATAATCCCAGTGATTTTACAAGATATCATACAACTTTTCATGTAATAAATGTAAACGACATCCCAACAAAATGTGGTAGTTTAATTAAGAAATGTGTAGGTGCCATTATTCTTTATGATATTTCAGATCCAGCATTACAGCCTATTGTAGAAAACGGTACACTTTTTGATGAAGATTTGAAAGTTCTTAGAGAGATAGATACTCCATTAAATAGAAGTATAAAATTTTTACAAGGATGGCGATGTAATTTTTTCAATGGTTGGAACAATGCTTTGGAGTTTGTTACATACAATATAGAAAATGTTGAGCCTGATTTAAGAGAAAAGAGACATGAACAAATTAACCGCTATACGTGTAATCTGGAAGTTCTATATGGTATAGACAATAAATGGAGTCGTGGACATCCCGATATAACTATGCAGCGAGGAATTTCAAACCCTCTTAGTTGGATTGTTGGAACTGCACGTAGACGTATAACTCAAGAAGAAAAGAATGTAATAATACACGACATAAATGCAAAAAAAAAAGAAATAATGGAGGAAGAGGATATTATATCCCAATGTTCGTGTCTATTGTAGCGATTTTAGCTGTTATTTTAAGTAAAATAATTAATAACTAAATCTATTAAAAACAAAAATAACTAAAAGGAGTTTTGAGTTGTAATGAAATTTAAAAAAATAGGTGTGTTTTTATTTATGTTATTTATGTTATTTATGTTTTTTGGTTCAGTATCAGCTGAAAATAAATATGTAAAAGTTGTTTTAATTGGGAATTTAAAAGGTGGAAAAACATCGGTATTTAAAAGATTATCAAATCAAAATTTCGATCCAAACGAAAGACAAGGCGATCAACTAGCGTGCAATAGAAGAATGATAAATGACGGTGACGATGTATTAACTTTGGAAATTTGGGACACACCTGGTTTAAAAGATTATTATAACTCAGTAATAGAACTTACAAGACACGTGAATTTTGTATTTATAGTTCATGATTTAAGTCAAGTTTACGATGAAAGAAATAGAGCATATTTAAATAAAATTTATAAAGATGTACATGATAGAATAGCAGCCGATGGTGAGATATTATTTATAGGAAGTAAGTATGATCTTAGGCATTCAAACATAGATAATTCGTCATTACAAGCGGATTTAATAGAGAGGGTCGCACGACATGTTCCATGTTCATATGTTATAACTTCGGCTAAGGATAATACAGGTATATCTCAGCTTATAAATTTTATTTTGGAAAATTCTCGCAAAATGAATTTGCTTGGCGAAAGTATTGACATTGGAAGTATCGTAAATCTACAGGCTAGCAAACGAGGCTGTTGCTGAATTTTTAATTTAAAGGAGAAAATGTGATTGCTATGAAGAAAAAAATTATTATAGTTTCTGCATCTATTTTTGGAATTCTTTTTTCGGTGCCACCTACGAGTGCAGGGTTAGGAATGCCTACATTATTACTTTCAAGTAATGTGGCAATAGCTAGGCCACTTATAGTTCCAAAACCTATTACATTACCAGTACCTCCTTCTATACCTACAACTATTTGTCCAGTTCCGCCAATAGCTAAACCAGCTGTAAGCCAAATTAAATGGAACCCGGATAAAGGTGGAACGCCATGTGCTCCTAGGATTCATCATAATACTAGAAAAGCAGGTAAACAAGAGGCACAACGAGATTCACGACGTGGTGGCGGTGGTGGTCCTGATGGCAAAAATGGTAAAGTAGAGAGGCATAGTGGAAAACATGGAGATCATTATCATGGAGTAGATAAAAAAGGGGATACTTTGCCTAGACACCATTATATTCCTAAAACGGTCACTGTATCAAAAGGGGACACTTTATCTAAAATAGCGGATACTTATGGATTGGATTATAGAAAAATAGCAAGAATTAATGGTATTTCAGATCCAAATAAAATTCGTATTGGTCAGGTGATAAAACTTGTGTAAAAAATATAAATTTATTGAAGAAGATAGAAATCTTTGTAAAGAAGATATTTCTGAAATTGAGGAATGGTTGAAACATAACGATATAAACAAAATGTTTACTATAAGTGAGTCCAATAATGAAAAAATTAACCGTACTTTATTGGAAATTGCAATTAACAATAATGCATTGGAAGTAGTTAAATTTTTAGTTGAAAATGGTGCTGACTTATATTACTGTTCAGATAGCCAATGGAATACATTGTTGGAAATAGCAGCTGATTGTGGTCATTTAGACATATTGAAGTATCTTATTGAAAATGGGTTTGACAAAAAAATATTTTTAAATGATAATAGTTTAATTTATGCTGCGTCTCGTAATTTTACTGAAATTATTAAATATTTAGTTGAACAAGGGAAAGATATAGAGCAAAAGCAAAAAGCTGTACCGGTAATGCAGCATTACTATCCGGATGGTGATTGCTATACAGAAAATATTAGTGAAGAGCAAAAATTAAATACGATAGGTCCAAATGCATTAAGGATGGCAGCACAAGAAAACAGTATCGAAAGCGTAAAGCTTTTATGTAAATTAGGCGCTAATGTTAATGTGGATGATGGATTTGGAACTCCTCTTTATAGTGCAGCAGGTGAAGGGAATTTAGAAATAGTTAAAATATTGCTTGAGTATGGCGCTGACATAAATTGTGTTAATGAAAATAATGTTACACCTTATCATATAGCGATTTGTTATGGTCATAAAGAAGTAGCAGAATATTTATTGTCTTGTGGAGCAGATACTACAATTATTCCGATAAATCAAGATGAAAAATGAGGAAGAATAATGAGTTTTAAAAAAATATTTTCGTTTATTTTTAGTTTTGTGTTACTTTTTAACTCTAGTTATTGTCAAAAAGTTACTGCTGTGGACCCTGTTTCGGTGTCTTTAGCTATAGGTGCGGCTACAAGTGTTGCTAGTTTTATTTTTGGTGTTATCAGAGACGGTACAATGGTTTTGCTTAGTCGTACTGAGGTAAATAAATTGAATGAAGAAATTTCAAAATATAAGGGATTTAGACCAAGAGAAGAAACTACTAAGATGATTATAGACATAATTAATGGTACATCTCCTATAAGAATTTATGGACAAGAAAATGCTAAAATGCAATGTAGGAATGCTTTAGCCGGTTGTCTTGAAAATATTTATGGAAACCCTTCTGAAATTAGAGGAAATGTTGTTTATATGATAGGCGATTCTGGTGTTGGTAAAACTACAATGGCCAAAGCTTTAGCTAATGCTTTCTTAGTGCATAGTGATAAAACATGTATTTTTATGGATAGCAGTCAGATAAATAATGAGCAACCTCTTGGAGAGCAGCTTTTAAAAACTATTACTAAAACTGTCAATTTAAAGAAAAACAAAAATTGGAAAAATTTGTGGGGTCATTTAGATATTGAAGAAAGTAATGGAGGAGCATATGACATAAGAGTAGCATCGCCAATGCTCGATCACATTCTTAAATGGGTTGAGGTAGTAATAGTTGTTGATGAGCTTGATAAAATGAAGATGGCATGTGTTCCTTCAGATGCATCAGAGGAATTTGAAGATAGAAGTTTTGATGAAATTATAAAATCAATAGCAGCTAATGGAGAGTATTATGTAGGAAATCAAAAAATAGATTGCCGTAAAGCTTTATTTATTATTACAACCAATGAAACAAAACAGCAGTTATATGAAAACTTTGGATACAGAGGAAGCATAGGCGGTGGAGTTCAAAGAATAAACATAATAGAATTTGAAAAGTTAAGTTTTGACTGTTGTAGAAGAATAATAAATGATATGGTAGGAAATATCAAAAAAAATTTAACTAATCGTTATGGTGACTACAAAATTAAACATGTTGATTTTTCAGAAGAAACTTTAAATAACATGGCAACATACATTTACAATGATAGATTAAAACAAGCAAGAGCTAAATTTGATTTAGAACAAAATATATATGCTTTGTTTTGCTATGAGTTAAATCAGAATGTTGGTAAATCTTTTGAAGTTGTTTATACTGCACAGGAAGAACAGTGTGAAGATGAAGTTTCAGAATGTACAATAGGAAATTTCTCAAAATTAGAATTAGGAGTAACACCAACTTTAAACGATAAAAGTTTGACTCCAAAAAATGTGGTAAGTTTTACACGTGAAAACGCAAATAAATTAGTAAGTTATACTATAAATCCACATTTATTAGTTAATTATTCAAGAAATTAAATTTGTAAATCACTTGATAAAATTATTTTGAATAACAATATATAAGCATACCTTAATTATTTTAGGGTATGTTTTTTTATGTTTTATTTTAAATATTTACAAATAAACAAAAACACCTTGAAAATCCCCTATAAATGCCCATTCATACTATGACAAATT
>CADBQS010000026.1 GCA_902796915.1 uncultured Ruminococcus sp. | reverse complement strand
TTTCAGTTTAGCACACTAGGCTGTTTTTTCACCGGTTAACCTTTTTAGAACCTCGCGACTATCGCGTGGTTTTCTATATACAAAAAAGATGTACTATAAAGTACATCTTTTTTAGCTAACCACTAATTACATATTTTTTTGCTGTTTTAGTTTTACCATCAGTACCAATAACATTTACAAGCCCCATCCAGTCCATTAGTAACTGTTTAAACGAAATATCAGACATCATGTCATCTTCATATAATAAATTGCCGTCCGCATCTATCCCCGTCTGAACTGTTTCACCCTTTAATTTTATTATATAACTATCAACATTGTTTGTTATACAACACTCCTTATCAAAATACATTTTAAGCATGCTTTTCAATTTTTCTTCTGCTCCTTTACTAAGCTCAACTTGTGAAAATTTTATTTTTCCTGCCATTTTTATCAACCTCTCTTAAATTAATATTTATTTACAATAATTCAGTGCACTAATTATTGATGTTTATAATTATATATCAAAAAACGCAAACATTTTTGTGCACAAATTAACCTATCACGCAAATTCTAGTGATAGGTTAATGTTTTTATAATATTATACAAATCAATCCGTTACATCCGTCATTTATAATCTTTTCAATAGTTTCTTTAAGCTTATTTCTAGCATCTGTCGGCATGCGATAGAGCTTATTATGCAATCCCTCGTTTACTAGTTCGTGTAGCGACTTACCAAAAATATTCGATTCCCATATCTTAGATGGATTCTCCTCAAATTCTCTTAGTAAGTACATTACAAGTTCTTCAGATTGCTGCTCTGAACCTACTATCGGCGTTACTTCAGTAGTAATTCTAGTTTTTAATAAATGTACCGATGGGGCTGAGGCCCTAAGCCTGATTCCATACTTTCCACCTTGCTTTATTATCTCAGGTTCGTCAAGATGTAGTTCGTCCATTGATGGCATTACTATCCCATATCCACTTTCATTCACATCATCATAAGCCGCTCCGATTTTCTCATATTTACTTCTTAATTTTGCAAGATTCATCATAGAGTCTAGTAAATCACATTCGTCTTTTATATCAAGGTTCGTTTTTTCACCGAGTACCTTATAAAATAAGTCATTATCTATAGATAAATTTATTCTTGCATTACCTTTTCCCAAATCTACACTTGATATATCTAAATTAGTTATATAGTCACAATCTGTGGATTTATCTTTTATTGATTGTATTTCCCTTATCTTACTTATCCCATGTACCATGTCACGTATTGCTGAATAAACCGATGACCTAAGCCAATGCTCTTTTTCCAGTGAAGTGAGCCATTTTGGCATATCTACTTTTATTTCTTTAATAGGAAATTCGAAAAGTATTTGAGCAAGTATTCTTTTAATTTCATTTTCATCGAGTTCCAAACAATTTACCGGTATTACGGGAACATCATATTTCTCTGATAGCTTATTCGCAAGAGCCTTAGTTTCTTCAGAATAAGGGTCTACGCTATTTAAAAGTACTATAAAGGGCTTTTTTATTTCTTTGAGCTCTTCTATTACTCTTTCTTCAGCTTCCTCGTATTCGCTTCTTTCTATATCACTTATAGAGCCATCTGTTGTTATTACGAGGCCTATTGTTGAATGGTCCGTTATTACTTTTTTAGTTCCAATCTCCGCTGCCATATTGAATGGTATTTCTTGTTCAAACCATGGTGTTAATACCATTCTAGGCATTTCGTTTTCTATATATCCCAGTGCACTTGGTACGATATATCCAACGCAATCAATCATTCTTGCCTTGAACATTGCGTTATCGCCTATATTTACTTCAACGGCATCTTCTGGTATGAATTTAGGTTCAGTTGTCATTATCGTTCTTCCGGCTGCAGATTGAGGTAATTCGTCCACAGCTCTTTCGCGTTGATGCTCACTTTGTATGTTTGGAATTACTAATGTATCCATAAATTTCTTTATAAATGTAGATTTTCCCGTTCTTACTGGTCCTACTACTCCTATATAAATATCCCCGTTAGTTCTTTGAGATATGTCTTGATAGATATTACGTTCTTCCACTTTTTTTCCTCCCAAAATATGAGAATTTTATTTTTAAATTATTTTCTATGTTTACTGCCCTACTACATTGGTATCAGAAGCATTCTTTCTTTATCGAGCTTATCTTCGGTTATATCGTTTTCGCTCTTTACTGCTTCTACTGATGTATAATATCTTCTTGCTATATCCCATACATCTTCTCCAGCATTTGCAAAGTAAATCGTTAAGGCTGCTTTTGTATCTTTTTCAGTAGGTTTTGATTCATCTGCGTTAGCTTCAATTACCATGTTTTGCTTTATACATATATACAAATCTGCATGTATTGCCAAATCTACATTTACTTCTACAGAATCATTCCCTGTAATTCTATATCCTATTGATAACGGTACTACTTTTACATTAGCATTTATACAATTTGTATCGTTACTGAAGTCCTTATCATACGTAAATTCTGCAATTCTTTCTATATAAAACGGTACTCCTTCTGGGTCTGTTGCGATTATGCATATATTCATTTTACCGTTAAATATTATCTTACCGTCATTAACTTTGCTTTTAGCTGTTATTACGTCACTCCATACATCTATTATTCGTGATATATTAAAGCCGGATACTTTTATATCGGTTTTAAAATTAAATTTATCGTTTATTATATCATTAAGATTACAAAGTTCTATATTTTCACTAGAACATTCTAAATCATACTTAGTTGAGTATGCATCTATTAAGACATCTATTTCTTTATCTGTATATGCAAGAACTGTTGCTGCAATTCTCATGTCTGTTGAAAATACATTATTGCTTTCTCCGTTTTCTGAATATATTCTCTCTTCGTGATTAAGTAATTCCATATTTACTGTACATGTACATCCGTCAACTACTCCGGGTACATCTACAATCTGACTTATTGGTATAGAGTACTCCATAGCCTCCAAATTACTTGAATCTACATCGCCAGTATACAATATTTTTATTATTGCATTTCCTTTTATAACAACTTTGCCATCTAATGTTTTATAATCGTCAAAAACTAACGAAGCATCTGACCTCACTATCAATTCTGGTTCAGGCTTGCCTTGACCTAAATCTAAAATTTCATTTACAGAAAATTGTTGTTGCCCTATTCCAATAAGGTTACTGCATGTAATATTTTCTTTTCTTTGTTGGATATCTTCACTTTCTATACTAGACGTTATATCCAAATTATCTTTATTGTATACCTTTGCACAAATCGAAAAGGCTCCATGAATATCTATCTTTCTCGGGCTTACTGCTCTACAATTCATATATTCAATTCTTGTATTAGTTACTGCTACGGCATTTTCTGGTGAATTCTTTAAATCTATGGAGCAAGAAAACGGACTAGAATTTTCACAGCAACGTATTGAAAGCTTATCTGCCTCAAGATAAATTAAATTTATCATTGCTACTCCGTCAATATTTAATCTGTCCCCAGAAATATTTCTTGAACTAATATTTGCTTTTACGCTGCATTTTAATATTTTTTGTATATCTGGGCAATAATCAGGTAAACTGAAATCTAAATCTATAGGTAACTCTTGGCATCCCTCATAGACAAGATTACTCACAGAAAGTAATTCTTTACTAACGTCATAATTCATTTTGAACCTCTCCTTGTTTTGCGTTTGTATCTAATCTTTATTCATGAGAAGTCCGTATTATTCCTATATTTGTGCAAATAAAAAATACAAGGTAAAATTTATACCTTGTATTCTTTCCCAGTATATAATAAAAATCATTTTTTACATCTTTCTATTATTTTGCTGTCTACACTTTTCTTGCTATCTTCATTTAATTTAGAATATATTTTTAATATTAATGCACTGGCTAAGGCAGCCTTATAAGAATTTTTTCCAGATTCTTTAGAATCCTTTCTCAAAATAACTTGTTTCAACCAATCTATTGCTTTAACTAATTTCTCTTGTTTGCTGTTCGTCAAGCCAGCCTTCTCACAATAATCTTGAGCAATTGATAGTTCACCATAAAATTTTCCAACTAGCTTTTTATCTTTACCTTCCCCTTTAAGCATTGGTGTTTTATGTATAAGTGAATAAAAAAGCCCATTATCTTTATCGTCAAACAATGAAAATGCATCAGTAAAAGCTCCACGTAATGTTTTTGATTCTTCTATACTAGATAGAACTTTTTTAAAATTTTCCTTATAATCAGGAATCCATTCTATTAATTGGTCTGGTTTAATATTTAATTTCATGCAAACTAAAAGCATTATAACATTTCTTCTTGGTTTATAAGTGTCTTTAATAGCATCATAAAGTTTGATAACATCATTTTTACTAGATGTTATATTATCATATTTCATGCTACCTTTTTTAACCAACAGAACCTTTTTTTCGGCTTTAAAATCTTTCCAATTTAATAATCTTCCTGCATAGTTATGTCCCCCTTTACTAATTACAACGTGATCAGCATTTTTTATCATTAAAGGCGTACAATTAAACATTGTATCTGTAGCTAAAATTACAACATTTTCATCGCCATCTTCTTTTTTATCTGCAGCATCTGTTTCTGAATTTTCGCCCTTTGCAGTTGGCCCATAATAGGCATCGGATGTGCTCAGTGTTATTTTTATTTTTTTGTTCTTCATCCAATTGATAATTTTCGCTTTATCAGCAGAATAATTATTCATGTCACTCAAGCTGAGTTTCGCTGTTGTTCTGCATTCTCTCAAAAATTTTGCAAATTTTGTTGCCGTAACACCTCCTCTGCTATGTCCTTTTATTATAACAGTAACTTCTTCTTCATTAACAATTGAATCTATTTCGCCTGCAAACCATTCAATTACGTTCTTCAAAATATTTTCAATACTTCCATCCCCAGTACCAGTTAAACCACACCCTACAACATTATATTTATTTTCTGCTTCTTCCAGTATATATTTATTGTTACCAATAGGCTTACGGCCACCTTTTTCTAAAAGTTCAAACGTAGCACCTGTACCTTTAAATAAAATCTCTATACATTTCATTAATATCACCCATTTTTATATTATCAAAAAAAAAAAAAATGTCAATATCTTTTAAATAAAAAATCTCCCAAATTATTGTTGAGAGATTTTATTTATATCAACTCGTCTGTACACTATCTTTTAATGATATATTTTTACTTTTATTTTCTGAGAACACACTACATAATAATTTTTCAATCTCAGATATAACTAATGGAGATAACGATAAAAGAATTACTATCATCCACTGCTTAAAATCAAGTCTTTGTGTATCAAATATTTTATTTAAAATTGGTATTGATATTACTGAAACTTGAAGAAATATGCAAAGTAGCGTTGAGTATATCATTTTTATATTAGAGAAAAATCCTATTTTAAATATAGATTCGTCACTTCTAACATTAAACGCATGTACTATCTGGCTTAATCCTAACACTGCAAACACCATCGTTCTACCTATTATCAATTGGGAACCTACGTCAAAAAATACTCTTCCTATTGTAAATGCTAATATAGATATAGCACCTATAAATCCTCCCTCTACTGCTATATTGAACGTCATCGTCTTTGTAAAAAGGCTTCCCTTTGATTTGTCGGGCTTTCTTTTCATTATATTTTTATCAACTGGTTCCATGCCTAGGGCTAATGCGGGAAATGAATCCGTTACAAGATTTATCCATAAAAGCTGTATGGCTATAAGAGGTGTAGGCATTTTCAGTAAAAATGCTGTAAGTACCGTTACTATCTCTCCTACGTTACTGGATATTAAAAAATGTATAGTTTTTTTAATATTATCAAATATGCCCCGCCCTTGCTTTACAGCTTCTACTATTGTAGAAAAATTATCGTCTGTCATTATCATATCTGACGCAGATTTAGCTACGTCTGTACCCGTCATCCCCATTGCACAACCAATATCTGATGCCTTTAACGCCGGTGCATCATTTACTCCATCGCCCGTCATAGCTACAATTGCTCCCTTTGCCTGAAACGCTTTAACTATCCTAACCTTATGTTCAGGAGATACCCTTGCAAATACTGAATATGAAAAAATATTTTTCTCCAGTTCCTTTTGGCTTATATTATCTAATTCTCGTCCTGTCATCGCTTTATCGCTCAGTTTCATTATTCCAAGCTCTCTTGCTATCGCTTTAGCTGTTGATACGTGGTCACCTGTAATCATAACAGGTTTTATACCAGCTGCTAGACACTCACTTACTGCTTGTTTTGCCTCTGGACGTGGAGGATCTATAATTCCTATTAAGCCACAAAATGTTAATCCCTTCTCAATATCACTCTTTTGCGGGATTGACGGAACATCTTTATAAGCTACGGCTAGTACTCTTAATGCCGAAGATGCCATACTTTCATTATTTTTCTCTATTTTCCTTAATATACTATTGTTTATAGTTAATTCCTGTCCATTATCTAAATAATTGCTACATATTCTTAATAATACATCTGGTGCACCCTTAGTTATTATCTTATATCCACCATTTTCAACCTTATGTATTGTTGTCATAAGCTTCCTTGATGAATCAAATGGAATTTCCCCTACTCTTCTATACTTTTTTTCTAGCATTACTTTATTCTTACCATGCTTAGAAGCTGCTATCAATAATGCGTTTTCTGTTGGCTCTCCATTAGCCTTATCTTTTTTTGTGGTATTCATATCAAATTCAGAATTATTACATAATGCCCCATAGGATAATATTGTCTCACTAAGTTGAGATTCCATATTCTCTTTTCCGTTTATTCCTCTTATTTCAACTACTGTCATTTTGTTTTGCGTTAATGTGCCTGTCTTATCGGAACATATCACACTAGCATTGCCGAGTGTTTCCACAGCCGGAAGTTTCCTTATTATAGCATGCTTTTTTGCCATACGTCTTACACCTGAAGCTAAAACTATAGTAACTACAGCCGGTAAACCCTCTGGTATCGCTGCTACAGCTAGGCTTATTGAAACCATAAACATCTCAAATGGATTTATATTTTGTAGAGTTCCTAATATAAAAATCACAAAACATATTGCAATCACACCTATACCTAATACTTTACTTGTATTAGCTAATTTATGCTGTAAGGGTGTTTGCGGAGAATCTTCTTGATTTATTAAATGTGCTATCTTGCCAACTTGCGTATTCATTCCTGTCTCTACCACAACTGCAATTGCATGTCCCGCAGTTATCGAGCTGGTTGCAAAAAGCATATTTTTCTGTTCTGCTATTGGAGTATTCGCTGATAACCTTGCGGTTGCATCTTTATGTACTGTTGTCGATTCGCCAGTTAAAGCCGATTCCTCCGTACTCAAATCATGTGCTTCCAATATTCTTGCATCCGCACATACTAAATCTCCTGTGTTCAATACGATTATATCTCCGGGTACTATATCCTCAGATAATATGCTTTGCTTTACTCCACCGCGTATAACATTTGCGTGAGGTGCCGAAAGCTTTTTTAGTGAATTTATCGCCTTTTCTGCTTTACTTTCTTGTGTTACTCCTATTATTGCGTTCATTAATACTATAAATAATATAATTATTGGGTCAACGTAATCTCCGTTATCTACAACAGCTAGTATAAACGATATAACTGCTGCTATCAATAATGTTATCACCATAAAATCAGAAAATTGTTCTATAAATTTTCTAAATAAACTTTTAGGCTTTTTTTCGTGCAATATGTTCTTTCCATAAGCTTTTAATTTTGATTTCACTTGTTTTGTCGATAATCCATTTTTTTCTGAAACCTCCAGTTTTTTCAATACTTCTGTCATTGTTATACTGTACCAATCCATTCAATCAACTCCAACGGCCTTTTTTATAAATATATATATTATTTTTTTAATATATAACCGCTTTATGAAATATATTCTTAATTTTATAAACATAAATATTTATTTATTTTTTTCAAAAAATACTTGACGTTTTTTTTTTTTGATACAATAGTATATAAGACAATAAATATTGTCTAAAAATAAATTTATATTGAAAGGATGATTGAATTATGTTTTATTTCTCACCACAGGTAGGCATCACATTAAATATGGTATTTACATTCGGTGAATTTAAAGAAACTTATTTAAGAATTTTAAAATTACTTTATCAAAAAGATAATAATGGAACGCTTTTAAAAAAACCTAAATTATCTATTTTGGACGGTAAGAGTTTCGATAAAGTCTATAATAATATAGCCAAAAAGGTCAATCAAAAAGACAAAGACGTACTAGACAAAAGTTCTATTGATTATGTAAAAAAAGAATTAAAAAGCTATAAAGGTAAAAAATCTCCAAACAAATTAAAATTAATCAACGCGATACTGCCTCCTTTAGAAAATTTAAATACAAACATTCAAAATTTTCTATATAGCAAAGAAAATCCCAAAAATATAACAACCCGCGATTTAATATGCTATTCATACACACTAGAACCACACATTAAAAATTGTAAACTAGCAAAAGATGTGTACGATGCATATCAAGAAGAATTGAAAAATAGGTCTGAAGAAGAAAAAAGGATAAATCAGGGTACTTCTCCCTATGTTTATGATGTTAAACATGTAAATGATTTTATTAGCCATTTTAAATGGGATGATTTAAAGAGTTAATTGTAATGGTCAAGAAAAATTGTAACACATGGTTCGAAAAAGTTAAGCTGCAAACCTCATCTGAAATGGTGTTAGATAGTTGTTAT
>CADBQS010000025.1 GCA_902796915.1 uncultured Ruminococcus sp. | reverse complement strand
ATGATTTTTTGTTCAATAATCTTGTTAACTGCATCTATTGAGTTTTCAACAGTATCAAAGTATGCCATAACAACCTTTTCGGTTTCCGGTTTTGGTATAAGTTTCAACACGGCCTCTGTAATAATACCAAGAGTTCCTTCAGAACCGACAAATAAACTTGTCAAATTATATCCGGTAGCATTTTTAACCGTATCTGAACCGGTTTTTATAACTTCGCCATTTGCAGTTACCACTTCCAAATTCAATACGTAGTTCTTAGTAGATCCATACTTAAAAGTCTTTGCGCCACCCGAAGCTTGTGCAATACTTCCACCAATAGTAGATACTTTTAAATTCGACGGATCCGGAGGATAAAACAATCCCACCTTTTCAATTTCTTTCAGCAAATCTCCCAAAATAACACCCGGTTGAACAGTTGCTGTCATATTTTCCTTATTGATCTCTATAATTTTGTTCATTTTTGAAAAATTCAAAATTATACCGCCATGTTCAACTCTACATGCACCAACCGTATTTGTTCCTGCACCTCTACATATTATAGGAACATTATATTTTTTTGCTCTATTAACAACATCAACTACATCCAAAGTAGAACGAACAAATACAACAGCATCCGGAATATTAGTTATATTACGACAATTTGAAGCATCTTGTGCATATGCATAACATTCCTCTTTCGTTGATAAAACATTTTCAGGAGTTAAGCTATGCGTTATTTCTTTTATGAATTTTTCTATTGCACTAATCGACATATGAAGCCAGCTTTTCAATATTAGCACTTAAACGTGATAATTTACTATCTAATTCATCGAATTTATCTGAGATATTTTGATTTTCACAATTAGAATTCAGTTTTGCACAAATTTTATCTAATTGCATTTCTATTCTATCTAATCTTGATTCTTGTTGATTGATTTTATCCTCAATTAACTTTTCAAGCGCATCTATTTTAGAATTTTGTGCCATCAATTTTGCTTCAACAAGAGTTTGAAGTTCTTCAGCCCTAAATTCATTTTGTGATACTACATTATCTACTATATTTTGAAGATTTTCAATATTTGATTCTTGCTGATAATACTTAGATTCGATAAAATTATACAATTCTTTCTTTTCCGGTAAAAATTCCATCAAATCCTTGGATATATTTGAAATTTGACACCTGTCATAGATAGAAGACAATGTATCAGTTGTACCATCCATCCATTCGCCTAAATACATCATAACATTTTTCAATACAGTATCGGCATTAACTGTGTATTCAAGCTTTTTTTCAATCTCGGATAAATGTTTTTCGATACGTCTTGCAATTAATTTATTATCAAAGCCAAAAGCAGTAGACGCAGAATGTTCAACTTTTTCCAACATCTTATCTTCGGTCTCTTGCTGAGTGAGAATTATCTTATTCAATCTTGAACTGATGCTTAACAATTCTTCATTTAAATCTACACGGGAAGCTCTTTCAATTTCAGTTTCAACAATAACTTTTTTAAGTTCTTCCATTTCTTTTGTAACTTTTGACAAATTAGTTGTAACAACAGTCAATTCGCTATCTGAAACCTTGCTGGAAACATCATTAACTACTAAACGCAATTTTGCTAAATCTGATTCTACATCCTGTAACGTATATGAATATAACTCCATATCATCGCCAGCACTTGAAATCGCAGATAATTGATGTTTTACATCAAGCAACATTCTATGTAATTCATTTGTTCTCTCGTCAACAAAATCTTTAATTTCTTCACTTTCTTCTGTAAAGGAAATACCATTAGTAAGAGAGAGAATAGCTGTCATTAGAGATTCTTTTATCTCATCAGCGCTTTTTGACAAATCAATATTTTTTAAATTATCATCTATTTTAGCAAGTTCTTCGCTCAGTTTACTATATACATTATTAGTATTATCAGAAGAAACTTCTTTTAGTGCGGATAATTGAGTTTCGACAATTTCCTTAATTTCAGAAATTTCCTCAATTACACCATTATCATCAGACATCGCAATAATATCAACTTTATTGCTAATTTCTTTAACAATATTTTCAACTGACAAACCGGTTTTTACATTTGAATCAATACTATCCAACTTGTCACTTGCTGATTTAGCATACTTTATTAAATCAGCCTCTGTTGCAGACATTTGCTCCTTAAAAATATTTATTTTTTCTTGTAATAATCCGCTATCAAAGGACGAATTTCCACCTAATGACAAACTTTCTCTGATAGCTTTAATATCGTTACCAAGATTTTCGATATCTTTTGCGACATTATTTAAATCTACTATAAGTTCCTCATTATCTGTTTGTGCAATGACATCAAGTTTTGCATCTATTTCTTTAGCAAAATCGTCTAATTTTACAAAATTTTGGTTGATATCTGATTTTATATCATTTAAATCTTCGTAAATACCACTCATATCTAATTCATCAACATCTGACTGAGCAATAATATCAAGTTTTGCATCCAAATTCTTTAATATGTTACCGATATTAGAATTTACGACTTCTACACTGGATTTCATATCATCAAAATTTTCAGATAAATCCTGAGCATTTACTACTAAGTCACCAAGTGCGGTGGAGGCAAACTTTTCATTTATGGTTTTTAACAAATGCTCAAATTTTGAATCATATACTTGCAACATAGACTGCATAGAAACTAAATCTTCTTTTATATCATCTATATTAATAAGCACTTCTTCATTATCAGATTGGGCAATAATATCTAATTTACTATCTATTTTAGATAATATAGCTTCTATATCTAACGCAGAATTCGATCCTTTATCAAGAGCCTGTATACTTTCTTTAATAGCTTTTATATCATCT
>CADBQS010000024.1 GCA_902796915.1 uncultured Ruminococcus sp. | reverse complement strand
TGTTAAAATTAAATTGTAAAAATAATCTAAACAAAATCTGAGGAGGATTAAGAGTGAAAAAAGAAATGAATATTGAAGATTTAGGAAAGATAAGTGGCGGATTAAAGAAAAATAAGGATGTTAAAAAGTGGGAAAGTATATTAAGTGAAGCATGTAAAAAGGCTCCTGTTCATACGATGTATCAGTTATCTCCCAAGATTCCATTGAATTGTATTGGTGGAGAGTGTTATGCAATGCAAGATGAAAGTGGAAAAATGGTTGAGTATCATTTTCATTCTCAGTTTATGCCAGGTAGTATAAAAGTTATTGACTCGATGTTTACAAATAATTCTAAACAGGGTTAATATTATTAAAATTGATATTGATAAATATAAAACATACTGCTATAATTTACTTATAAATTTTTTGGAGGATTGTAAGTATGAACTTTTTAGGCAATATGGGTTCTGGTGGACAGCTTATATTTATGGTATTACTTTATGCAATAATATTTGGCGGAATGTATTTTGTTATAATGAGACCGCAACAAAAGAGAAAAAAACAAGAAGAAGAGATGAAAAAAAATCTTCAAATCGGCGATGAGATCGTAACAATAGGAGGAATAATGGGTAGAGTTATAAGTATAAAAGAAGATACGGATTCTATTGTTCTGGAAAGCGGAGCCGATAAGATAAGAATAAAACGTTGGGCAATATCTAGCGTGAATACAAATAAAGCACAGTAAATAATTAGAATAATTTATAAGTAAAATGAATATTAATTACCGCACGTATTATTTAAATCTAATAACGTGCGGATTTTTAATTTGAGAGGCGAAACTATGAGAGAAAGAGTAACAAGAGGAAATAATGAGGGAATAAAATTAGTAAAATCTATAACACTTGGCACCACAGCAGGAATAATATCGAGTATAATGTTATTAATACTAATTGCATATCTTTTTTCTAAGAAAGGTAGCCTTCCGCAGGCTATAATAGAACCTTTAGTTATAGTAATAGCTGGAATAGGAGCATTTATTGGAGGATATATATCGGCAAGGATATCTAAAAAAAATGGCATGATGTGCGGTATGCTATGCGGATTCATAATGTTCGTGATACTTTTTATAGCAGGACTTATAGCCGTAAGGGATTCAATAACAATGATAACAGTAATAAGATTCCTCCTAATGCTGTTAACTGGTGCAATAGGAGGAATAATAGGGGTAAATAAGATAAAAGCTATCAAATAACACAGCAAAGTTCAACAATGCAGTAAATACAGATTAAGGTCAGCAGTCACATAGACAAACTAGTTCCACAAAAACCCACAACTAGCACGTCTAGAGTCGCGATTCAGAATTAAATTTATGTGTGAGGCATCGTTCAGTAAATGTTCAGTTTGCAGAAAACGCTCCGAGGCAAGTTCAATTAGCCTAACGAAGTGCGCCGCATCAGGCCTACTAACGTAAGCTCCAGTCACAGGTTGACCTCTCAACGGCCTATATTCGTCCTCCGTTGTGGTTGTATTCAGTACCCTCATTTCATCAATGATATTTCTCCAGGCTCCATATGCGTGATGGTTAATGGTGTTAAGAATTGTCTGATCGTCATGACGCAAACTGTCGAGTATTCGTTGACTGGTGTGTTTTAATTGTACAACAGAACCTTGGTTGGAGGTGCTGGTCGTTTTTCCAATCAATAAATTTAATGCTTTAACTATAGCTTTAACATGAGTCAACAATTGTGTTTTTAATTGATTAACACGGCCTCCAGCAAACTGGTTAAAATCTGTTTGTTTTAACCACGCTTCAAAACTTTTCAAAGATTCTTTGCCAAAAAAATAATTTGAGTCCAGCTGTGCCTTCGGTGCCTTTCCGCACCAATAGTCTATACTATGTCCCATAAATAAAACTCCTTTCTTAAAATAGGATTATACCTACATGATTTTTTAAAAAAATTATGCAAGTCGACTTGTACATTTATATATTACCACATAAAAAAAAAAAACAAGTGTTTTTTATGTAAAATTTAAAAAATAAATTTATAAATATTTTTCTTTTTATTTATATTGGTATATTAGGGCATCAATGTAAGAAACTAAGCAAAGAGGTGTTTCTATGTTTGAACTAAATTATTATCTTACGATGATAAATGATTTTCTTTACAGCTATATACTTATAGCTTTACTTTTAATATGTGGAATATATTTCACAATAAAAACAAGATTTATACAAATAAAATTAATTCCCGATGCAATTAAACTTTTGGGAGAGAAAAAAGACGATAGTAAAGTATCGTCATTTCAAGCATTAATGATATCAACGGCATCCAGAGTAGGGACGGGGAATATAGCAGGAATAACAACGGCTTTAGTAACAGGTGGACCGGGTTCTATATTTTGGATGTGGATAATGGCACTATTTGGAGGAGCTTCGGCTTTTATAGAAAGTACATTAGCTCAGGTTTATAAAGTAAAGGACGACAAAAACGGAGGATTTCGCGGTGGACCGTCATATTATATACAAATAGCTCTCGGTAAGAGAAACGTAGGAATACTTTTTTCTGTATTATTGATATTATGTTTCGCATTTGGCTTCAATGCGTTGCAGGCATATAATATATCGTCATCATTTGAGTATTATATAAATAATTATAATCAAACGATTTGGCCTTTTGTAGTAGGATTAGTACTTGCGTTTTTTACGGCGTTAATAATATTTGGAGGAGTACACAGGATAGGATTTATATCTTCAGTAATTGTACCGATAATGGCAACGGTATATTTACTTTTAGGTATATTTATAACATTAAAAAATATAAATAGATTTCCCGATGTTATAAACCTAGTAATTAAGAGTGCATTTGATTTCAAGGCGATATTCGGAGGATTTTCCGGAAGCGTAGTATTAGTAGGAATAAAGCGGGGACTATTTTCTAATGAAGCAGGAATGGGTAGTGCACCGAATGCCGCGGCTACGGCGGATGTATCACATCCAGTAAAGCAAGGAGCGGTACAAATACTTTCTGTATTTATAGATACGCTTATAATTTGTACAACAACAGCCTCAATAGTACTTTTTTCAGGTACATCTCTTGATGGACATGCCACAGGCATACCATTAATGCAGGAATCATTGAAAAGCCAGATAGGTGTATTCGGAATACATTTTATAACATTTTCAATACTACTCTTTGCATTTAGTTCAATAATAGGGAATTATTGCTATGCAGAATCAAATATATTATTTATAAAAGATAATAAATATGTAATGAATATATTTAGGGTGATATGCATAATACCAGTAATATTAGGCTCTGTTGCTAGCTCTGATATAGCGTGGAATTTTGCAGATATATTTATGGGATTAATGGCGATAGTAAATATAATAGCGATATTGCTGCTTTCAAAAACATCTTTAAATGTTATGAATGATTACATTAATCAAAAGAAAAAAGGAAAAGACCTTGTGTTTATAGCTAAAGATAATAATATAAAAAATATTAAGGTTTGGCTAAAGAAATACAAAGAAACAGTTGACAACTAATGGAGTAATATGTTATTATTAAATTAATCTAATTAATAGGAGCAGGAATATGAAATTATTAAAAAATTTTTTAAGTTGTGCTGCAATAGGTTTAATGATGTCTTTACCTTTAAGTTGTAAGGCTATGGCTAAACCAGGTGAACGAAAAGAGTTATCATCATTTTCACAGCTAATTCAAGGGTTAGGAATTCGGCAACCATCTTTAGAAGGTTTGAAGATTGAAATAGTTAACCCAGAAATTAGTAGAGCACGTCGTAATCGTCGTGATGAGGAACGTAAAAGATATGCTGAGTATATGGGTGATTTTAATTGGAAAAGTGCAAATCATATACTTGATGTAATAGAGCCGCTTATGGGTGATAAACGTAATATGGGTCGTTTAGTGGCGTTAGTAAAATTTTTGGGTAAAGAATCAGGTATAGAAGTTGATAAACTTGCTACCAGAAGAAAAGATTGTGCAATAAAGTGGTTGGATAATAATTGGGAAATGCTAGAGCCATATATAGTGCCGTTATCGTACCGTAGAATAGTGTTTGAGGGCGATGAAATGAAGATTAATTAAATATACAATGAATAAGATCAGCTATGCTAAAAAGCAAGGCTGATTTTTTTATAGCAACACATATCTAAAATGAATAGTATGCTATGGGAAAGTGAAATTTTTATAGATTATAAAGGAGGTTATAATATGAGAGAAAAAAATTTATCTTTAGATAAATTACCTATAGGTGAAAAATGCGTAGTAAAAAGAATACTATCAGATGGAAGGCTTAGAAGAAGAATGATGGATTTAGGAATAGTATATGGAACGGAAATTGAAGCTATTCAAAGTAGTCCATCTGGGGACCCTGTAGCTTATGGAATAAGAGGAGCGGTTATAGCAATAAGAAGTGAGGATGCTAAAAAAATAATAATAAGAATGTAGCTATAAATATATATAATAAAAATTAGATGGAGTTGACAGTCTATGGGGCTTACGAATCAAAGCACTGGAAGTGCAGGAGTACCTAAAGATATTGTTATAGAAAGTAAAAACGATAAGGAAAAAGTAATAGCAATAGCGGGGAATCCGAATGTAGGAAAAAGTACGGTATTTAATAGTCTTACAGGACTAAAACAACACACGGGTAATTGGCCGGGAAAGACTGTGGAGAATGCCCAGGGAGAATATGAGCATAGGGGAGTAAAATTTAGATTAGTGGATATACCGGGCACATATTCACTAATGGCAAACTCTGTTGAAGAAGAGGTTGCAAGAGACTTTATATGCTTTGGTAATGCTGATGCAGTAATAGTAGTAATGGATGCAACGTGCATAGAGAGAAATCTTAATTTAGTATTACAGATACTTGAAGTTACGAGAAATGTAGTAGTTTGCGTAAATCTTATGGATGAGGCTAAAAGAAAGGGAATACAAGTTGATATAGACGAACTCTCGTTACAGCTTGGCGTACCAGTAGTTGGTACGAGCGCACGCAGCGGAGAAGGATTAAATGAATTAATGGATGAAGTATATAATATATCTTGCCATGGTAAATTAACATTTTACGTAAAAACAGATTATGGAGAAGAAATAGAGAGTGCAATCAAAAATATACAAGAACATATAAGTCCAATAATTGGGGATAAAATTGATACCCGCTTTCTTAGTTTAAGGCTTCTTGATATTGATGAAAAATTAAGGGAATCTTTATCATCTTACATAGGTGAAGATATACTCAAAAATGAAGATGCATTAAATAAAATTAAAGAAGAACTTGATAATATAGAAAAGAGTGGTATTAATAAAGAAGAAATCAGAGATGTTATAGTACTTAAAATAGTTCAGAAAGCTGAGAAAATATATAAACAAGTAGTTAAAGTAAATAATAAAGAATATAATTCTAGAGATAGAAAAATAGATAAGATTTTAACATCTAAAAAAACGGGAATACCAATAATGATATTATTATTAATGGGAATATTTTGGCTTACGATAACAGGAGCAAATTATCCTTCGGAGTTGATAGCCTCAGGATTATTTTGGTTACAAGATAGATTAACAGATATGTTTAATTATTTTAATGCACCTTCTTGGTTACATGGAATATTAGTTCTTGGAATGTATAGAACATTAGCGTGGGTAGTTTCAGTAATGTTGCCTCCTATGGCAATATTTTTTCCATTATTTACGCTCCTTGAGGATGTTGGATATTTACCAAGGGTGGCGTTTAATATGGATAAAATGTTTAAAAAGGCACATGCACATGGCAAGCAAGCCCTAACCATGTGAGTAGTTGATTGATGTATATTTATTTAAAGCAATTGAAATTTTACAAGCAAAATAGTATAATTGTAGCGAGGTGAGCGTGTTGGATTATAAAAATGATATAGCAATAATTATACCGTCGTTAGACCCTGATGATAAATTAATAAGTTTATTAGTAAATTTAAATAAGGCAAGATTTAAAAATATAATCATATTAAACGACGGTAGTAGTGAAAAATATGATAAATACTTTAATATAGCAGAATCTGAATATAATTGTAAAATACTTAAACATGCAGTAAATCAAGGTAAGGGACGAGCTTTAAAGACTGCAATAAACTATATTTTAACGGACAAGCCTAATATTTTAGGAGTGGTTACAGTAGATTCGGACGGTCAGCATACCATAGAGGATATAGAAAAATGCTGCACGGCTTTAATTGAGAATCCAGAGAAGTTGATTATGGGTTGCCGAAATTTTTTTGATGATAATAAAAATATACCGCTTCGCAGTAAATTTGGGAATATCATGACGCATAAGGTGTTAAAATTACTTTGCGGTATAGATATTTCAGATACACAAACCGGACTAAGAGGATTTTCACGAAAATTAATGCCTTTATTATTAAATGTAAAAGGAGAAAGATTTGAATACGAGATGAATATGCTCCTTGACGTAAATGAAAACGGAGTAAAAATAAAACAAGTTCCAATAAAGACCGTTTACATAGAGGAAAATAGTAGTTCACACTTTAATCCTCTTTTGGATTCGCTAAGAATATATGCAGTATTTTCAAAATTTATAATATCATCATTTACGTCATTTATTATAGATATAGTATTATTTTCTATTTTAACGTTTTTATTAAAAGATATAATACCATTTTATATAATGCTTTCGGCGTACACGGCAAGGGCAGTATCGGCAGTATTTAATTATACGCTTAATAAAAATAAAGTATTTAAGAGTAACTTAAATAACAGAACAGCCGCAATTAGGTATATAATATTATGCGTAGCTCAAATTACAATCTCTGCATTTTCTACGAAGTTGCTGTTTGATTTAACGGACGTAAATGTAACGTTTATAAAAATAATAATAGATATAATAATATTTATGATAAGTTTTCGTATACAAAAAAATTGGGTATTCAAAAAGGCATAAGGTGTATTTAATATAATAAAAGGGAAGTACGTTTATTAAAATGTAACTTCCTTTTTTATTTATGTAAATTTGATGTGTGATTTTAATCTATATAAATTCATATATTCTACTATGGAGGTATATATGGAAAATATAGAGAAACAAGTTTGTAAATCAAGATATAAAAAAATATATGAAGTAGAAATTATACATGACGAAACAAAAGAACTTAAAGAAATATTTAAAGAAGTATTGAAAGCTAAAGATTATATATTAGAAGATAATAATAAAAATATAAATATAGAGGGAGAAAAAAACCTTGAGTAAAAAAGAATACACCGCAGCCCTCTACTTAAGGCTATCAAAGGATGACGATAAACAAGGAGAAAGTTCAAGTATAACAACTCAAAGGAAGATATTAACAGAATATGCAAAAGAGAATGGATTCGGCATATATGATGAATACGTTGATGACGGATATACGGGTACGAATTTTGAAAGACCAGAATTTAAACGTATGATAAAGGATATAGAGAATAAAAAAGTAAATTTAGTAATAACAAAGGATTTGTCTAGGCTAGGGAGAGATTACATAACAACCGGCGAGTATACAGAAATATATTTTCCATCTAAAAATGTAAGATATATAGCAATAAATGATGGCTATGATTCCGAAAGCCAATATAAAGATATTATACCGTTTAAAAATATTATAAATGAGATGTATGCTCGCGATACTTCAAAAAAGATACGCTCTTCATTGATAGCAAAGATGAGGCAAGGTAATTTTATAGGCAATTTTGCTCCTTATGGATATAAAAAAGATACAAACGATAAAAACCACCTTGTACCGGATTATGAATCTTCTGAAATTGTAAGAAAAATATTTGATATGGCATATAATGGAGCTTTACCGTCGGAGATTGCTGAGTATTTAAATGAAAATAAAATATTAACTCCGATAGAGTACAGATGTAAAAATTTTACGAATTTAGATGTTAATAATTATAGTAAATTTAAGAAATGGACGTCTGGAACAATAACTAAAATGTTAAGAAATAGAGTATATATCGGCGATATGCAGCAGGGCAAGACTAAGAAGATATCATTTAAATTAAAAAGGAATATAATAAACCCAAAAGAAGATTGGATAACCGTAAGGGATACGCATGAAGCTATTATAGAAAAAAATATTTTTGAATCAGTACAATCCTACTCAATGAAAAGGCAGTGTAGAAAAAAAGATAAATTTAATAATATATTTTCGGGGATAGCAAAATGTATGGATTGTGGATATAGCATGTCTACTGTAGTAACGAGAAAAAAAGGATCTAAGGCTAATTTATCGTGTGGAAAATATAAAGTATACGGTGCAAAGGAATGTACGAATCATTTTATAGATTATGAAGATTTATATAATTTAATTTTGAAAATTATAAATGATGCAATTAAATTAGAAGATGCTGATAAAATGGAATTATATAAAAATTTATTAAAGAGCAAAAATAATAATCATGGTTATTACGAAAAAATAAAGAATTTAAAACTTAATTTATATCGAATTGATAAGACCATAGAAGAAATTTATCAAGATAAATTAAATAAGGTTATAAGTGAGAATAGATTTGAAAAATTATTGAATAAATATGAATCAGAGGGCGAGTTAATATCTAAGAAAATTAATAGCATTATTGAGATATATAATAACAATTTAAAGGAGAGCAAAGAGGCATCATATGAAAACTTTTGCGTAAATTTAGATGATTATATAAATATCAATGAATTGGATGCAAAAATACTTATGAAATTAGTTCACCACATTGAAATAGGTCAAGGAAAGTATGAAATTCTAGATGGAGAAAAAATAAAGCGACAAAGTATAAAAATATATTTACGCTTTAAGGGTATTAATAGAATAGATAAATATATAATATAAAGATTAATTGATATACAATTATTAACTATGCATGTGCATGGGATTTGGATGCAATGCTTGTGGAGTTATAGGCTGTAGAATAATAGAATCGCCAAGGGAGAGGCTTATTGCAATACTTACAAATAATTTTGTACCATGTAATGGAAGATTTCCAACGATTATAGCTGTAATAACAATGTTTTTTGTGGGAGCAATTGCAGGACCGGCACAATCCATAATTTCTACTCTTATCCTTACAGGTGTGATATTACTTGGAATATTTATGACGTTTTTAATATCGAACATACTTTCGAAAACATTACTTAAAGGTATGCCATCATCATTTACATTAGAATTACCGCCTTATAGAAAGCCGCAGGTAGGTAAAGTTATCGTAAGATCAATATTTGATAGAACAGTATTTGTCCTAGCTAGAGCTATGGCTGTGGCGGCACCTGCTGGAATAGTAATATGGCTTATGTCGAACATTTATTTAGGGGAATTAAGCTTACTTTCAACTTGTGCGAATTTCTTAGACCCATTCGCAAGAGCCATAGGACTTGACGGAACAATATTAATGGCATTTATTTTAGGATTTCCGGCAAATGAGATAGTAATACCAATAATAATAATGAGTTATATGTGTACTGGTAGTATATTAGAATTTGATAATTTAACACAGCTTTATCAACTATTAGTAGATAATGGTTGGACGTGGATAACAGCAGTATGTACGATGTTATTTTCGTTAATGCATTTTCCTTGTGGTACAACTTGTTGGACGATAAAAAAGGAAACAAACAGTTGGAAGTGGACGCTATTATCGTTTTTAATACCAACTGTAACGGGAATAATTGTTTGCTTTATAGTGGCGAATATGTGCAGGTTGATTTCTGCGGTATAAAATACACTTAAATGTATCTATGAAAATATCATAGATACATTTTTGTATGTAGAAAACCACGCGATAGTCGCGTGGTTGAGAGATAGCGGAAGCGGTGTAAGAAGGGCATAAAAACTCCTTTTGATG
>CADBQS010000023.1 GCA_902796915.1 uncultured Ruminococcus sp. | reverse complement strand
CAGCAATTGCTTCCATTACATAAGATGTAGTAGCAATTTTTGTACTATCATCTCCTTTTGTAGCTTTAGGTGCAGTAGGTGTTCCTGTTAGTGCAGCGTTATTAATTGGTGCATAAGTTGTATCTATTTGATTTCCTTCTCCGTCTTGTTTTGCTTTTAAGACAAAACCTGTCGTACCATCTGTATATGTTGTATCACTAAATGCTTCGTCTGGTAATTCGGCATATTTACCTGTAGTTGCATCGAATAATTTATCTCCACTTGTTATTTTTGAGATTTGAGTATTACCTGCGTTAATAGCAGGAACTAAACCATCATCTGTAGTTGAAACTACGCCTAAAGCAGAACCAATTTCTGTAATATGTCCGTTTTTATCTACTTTTATAGGATATATTCCAGAAGATGTCTGCGCAGATGATAATACATTAGTATGTCCTATCCCTATAGTACCAGAATTAGTAATTGGACTTCCAGTTACTGTTAGTCCGCCATCTTCTAAATTACTAACTCCAACGCTTGTTACTGTTCCACCACCTGTTCCCATTTCATCCCATTCAGTTCCAGTATAAACTCTAAATCTGTTTGTTGTTGTATTAAAATAAACCTGACCTTTTACGGGATTACTTGGGTCTGAGGCTAAGTTTTGCATTACACCATTTTGTAATTCATTCTTGTTTAAGTTAATGTCTACTAAAAAATTTTTTGCCATTTTTATCATTCCTTTCTTTTTTAATTTAATGTTGCATTACCTTTAAATGCACCACTAAAAGTTATTGTTACTTTATTAAGCGAATTATATTTTACCTCTCCAATAACTTCATCTCCAGCACTATTTATAATTGATACTGCTGGATATTTATTTAAATTATGTGTTATTTCCCAAACATCAGATGCTTCTGTTTGTTGATGCACATAGTTTAAATCACCATTAATGCCTAGCTCGCTTGAGCTTATATTGCCTTGCAACACTACTCCATTTATTTGAGGCTTATTAATTAATTTTTCATAATCATTAGACGATACGTAGTCTGTAGGAGATAAATCAATATCTATAGAATCGTTATTAAGTTCAATTTCTATTTCATCATTCATATTATCCCACCTCATTCATCGTAAATTTATCACTAATTCTAAATGAACCTATTACTTTTTGTTTTGGTTTGTTTCCGTCGTAATATATTGTAATATCATACCCATATGTTGTATTTAATTCTAAGTCTTGTGTATCTTGGCTGTTTATTTCTACTAAATATTTATTTGCAGAGCTATCATAGATTATTCCATTTTCTAAACTTTTTTGAAAAATATAATCTGTTGTGTCAGGAGATTTTGCTACCGTAAAAAACAATAAATCATTTTCTCCTAATTGTTTAGGCACATCATTTTCTTTAATACTTAATCGTATAAGTTGATAATCCTTTTTAGGTATTGTTATATCTATTTTTTTAATACTCATACATTACTCCTTTCTTTTCTATATTATATATCTTCTGCCCCTTGATATTTTTCTAATGTTTTTAAATACTCATATATGTCTTCAATTGTTTCTTTTTCATTATAAGCTTTATTTATATATTCTGTATAAATAAATACATTCATAGGCTCATTTTTTTCAAGCGCATGTTTTTCCTTTTCTCTTTCTTCTTCGTTAATATATGAAGCCACTTCTATAACAGTTGTATCATTAGTTATTTTATTTATTGTAACTATTCTATGATAAGTAACTATTATTCCATTATCTAATTGTATTGATTTTTTTAATGCCATTTTTTTCCCTCCTTATTTATATCCTATAACTTTTGTAATATAAATAGCATTAGTGCTACTGCCATATGGTGTCCAAGTAGAACTATCTTCAATAGTATAATATTTATATCTACTAACTGTTATTGATGTACTATTTATATTTACCAACTTTGTAGCAAATACTATTTGAGAACCACTATAATCTAACATATCTAATAAAGCTGATTTACCATTAGGATTGTATATTTTTACACTTTTAAACTTGTTATCCCATTTAAAAAATATTTCTATATATGTAAAATTACTTG
>CADBQS010000022.1 GCA_902796915.1 uncultured Ruminococcus sp. | reverse complement strand
GAAAAATTAGTATTTGAAAAACATAAATTAGAAACATTAAGAAAGGAAGAAATAAAAGACTACTTTGAAGAAGAGTGGAAACAAGAAAAAGATAAGTTAGATTATGAACGTAAGATATGTGAATCAAATATATCTAATCGTCAGAATGAACTGGAAAGCCAATATAAGTTAGATGCCAGCAAATATGAGGGCGAAATTAAAAAATTAGAAGTTCATCTAAAAGAAAAAGAAAAACGATATAATGAAGTAAATCAAGATTTAGACTTATATCGCCAAGGTAAAATTAAAGAAATTGATGGCACGGCCGCAGAATACGAACAGCGTAAACGTCAAGCAATAGACCACGCTATGGAAGAACATAAACTTTCACTTCAACAACAAAGCGATCAACTTCAAAAAGAACTTCAAGAACAAGAATACAAACTCAAATCTGAAATTGAAACGATTAAGTCTGAATTAGAAGCTGAACATAGTAAGCGCGCCGCCATCAACGAAGAGATTAGACGAGAGCAATTGTTGGCGAAAGAAAAAGACGCCCATCGTATTATTCTTTCAGATGAAGATAAAGAAGATATTATATTTTTAACAACTATTTTACCAAAAATTAATCATAAAGAAACATTATATAAACTAATTTGGTCAGAATATTTAATTAAACCATATCAAAATATGATAAAACAATTATTTGGCTCAAAAGTGCCTAAAAATGTAATTTATTGTATTGAATCAATAGATGGTAAATATAAATATATAGGTAAAACGTCGGCAGATGTCTCAAAAAGATGGAGTGAACATATTAAAACATCACTTAATATTGGAGGGGTAAGTAGAAGTAAAGTCCATGATGCGCTTTATCTGCATTGGGATGAATTTACCTTTTCAATATTGGAAGAAACAACTAAAGAATGTTTATCAGAAAGAGAAAAATATTATATTAATTTTTTTGAATCTGATAAATATGGTTTAAATATTAAAAGTGGTGGATAGCATGGGATATATTTATAAAATTACAAATACTATTAATAATAAAATTTATATAGGACAAACAGTCAATACAATAGAATATAGATGGCATCAACATGTTCGTGAGGCACATAATAAAAAAAATACTAACACATTATTACATAAAGCCATTAATAAATATGGATATAATAAATTTACAATTGAGGTTTTAGAGCAATGTGATAATGAGATGTTAAATGAAAAAGAAAAACTATATATTTATTTATATGATTCTTTTTATAAAAAGGGAAAAGGCTATAATATGACTCAGGGCGGTGATGGAGGATGTAAATATAATGATAAAGAAATTTTAGAACTGTGGAATCAAGGATTAAACATTAAACAAATTGCTCAGCAATTAAAAGCACGTCCCCAAACCATTGGAATTCATCTTCAGAACTATATTTCTCATGAGGAAATTAAAAAACGGCAAAATAATCTTAGCAAAAAAGCCATAGAACAATATACTTTAGATGGGAAATTTTTATATACTTGGGATAGCGCAACAGATGCCGCAAAAGAACTTGGTCTTTCTAGTGGTTCTCATATATCTGGATGTTGTAGACACAAAGAATTTAGTGCTGCGGGCTTTTTATGGAAATATGTAGAAGATAATACTCCTATAGAATTTTTAATTAATGATTATTTATTATCACATAATTGTAAAGACGTTTATGAAACAACAAAAGAAGGAGATATTATTAAATGGTATGAAAATCCTAAGGCCGCAGAAGTAGACTTAGGAATATCAACTGGAAAAGTAAGTTATATATGTAAATTTAAAGTAGGCACCCATAGTGCTCTTGGTCACTATTTTATGTGGGCCAACCCCAAAAAACGTGAACTATTAGGCACCAACCCAAATAAATAAATTGAAAGGCGGCAACGACAGTTGACCGCGAGGAGTTTAAATGGAATTTACTAATGTACAGAAAAAAATTATTGAAACAGACAAATCAAAAGTTTTAGTATCTAGTTCAAGCGCATCGGGTAAAACTGCTACTCTTGTAGGTAGGGTTAAATATTTACTTGATAAAGGCGTGCCACCAGAGGAAATTGTAACTATTACTTTTACAAACAATGCGGCCTCGGTGATGTATGAACGTTTAGGACGTCCAGAAGGATTATACATCTTAACGGTACATTCATATGCGAACTATTTACTTCGCGGCGGTGCGGTAGATACAACAAACATACTTAATGAAGAACGATTTGATGACTTATTTGAAGAAATAAAAAAGAATCCAGACTGTCTTAAACACGTAACTCACTTAATAGTTGATGAAAGTATGGACTGCAGTCGCGCGCAATTTGAGTTCTTTGAATTAATTAATCCAGACAATTATATGTATTTCTTCGACCTCCGCCAAAGCATTTTCAGGTTCGCGGGTGCGTGTCCAGAATATCTAATTGATAAGATGTGTGAAAATGATGTAACGGTATATTCTATGTCGCAAAATTGGAGAAACAAACCAGATATACTTCAGTTTGCAAAAAAATTCTTATTCAGACTTGGACCGAATTATGCGGATAACTCAATTGCCATGAGACAATCGGACGGACGGCCGCACGTATTAGAAGGTAACTATACTCCATCTGAAGCGGTACAAGCATTGATAATGGCAAAAGACCGTTTGGGCGCAGAATGGAAAGACTGGTTTGTACTTTGTAGAAAGAATGAAGATATAGAATTGTTTAAAATATTGTTTGCAAAACAAGGGGTTCCAACAGATACTTTTAAACAATCAGAACTTACTAACTCACAAATCGAAGGTAGACTAAAAGAAAACACAGTAAAACTGCTTACGGCCCATTCGGTAAAAGGCATGGAGGCCCCATATGTATTGTCATATAATATAAGAGCCTATAATGATGATGAAGCGCGGCTGTGCTATGTATCAGCTACCCGTGCAAAAGACTTTCTTATATGGGCGAAAACACCACCAAAGAAAAAGAAGAAAAGTAGAATGGTTAATTGGGAATAGACAATAAAAAAAAGACGGGTTAATCCCGTCTTTTAAATTTATTTAATATCGTTTTTACAATTTTCATTAAAATTAATTATATCTTTTAATAATTGCATATCATATTCTTCTGCAATTGCTACTACATCTTTATTTAAACAATGACTATCCCAATATGGTTTATCCTCATAAATAAAGGTATGTGAAGGATTTACTCTTGGGTCAAGTATAAATAATTCTCTTAATTCTTCATATGATATACCCAATTGTTTAGCTACACGATAAAATTGTTGACAAAATGAAACTTTAGTTGCTAAATATGAGTTTTCCATATATTTAACCAATTCAGCAGTTTTACTATCAGTAACTCTAAATTGATGTCTTCCATCATATATCCTTTGTAACAATTGTATAACCTTATAACAATCTTCTTTTTCTCCACCTAAAATTGTATAATTAAATTCATAATTATTACAATGTTGTGTATTACCATAATATTCTGGGCTAAAAATAATATGTTTATTAGTTGATTCTTTAAGTTTTTCTACTGTTCCTGGTAATACAGTACTTTTAATAATATAAATATCAGCTTCTTGTTCTGTAATTGCATTTTGAATTTCAGTTATATCACATAAATTTTCCTCAGTTCGTGGAGTATCTACACAAATAAAAGCAAAATTATATTTATCTGCGGTTCTTGTATCTATATCTTTATATTTATCATATATTTCTGGCTTTAATATATTTAATTCTTTTTTTAGATTATTACCTACTATACCGCAGCCAATAATGACTATTTCCTTAATATCTTTTTTATTTAATATTTTTTCTGCCCAACTATTAATACCATTAAAATCACCTGCTACTTGATATATAGGTTTATAATGTTTCATAATCTCATATTTAATATGAGTTAAAACTGAGCTAAGAGATTGATAATGTGTATAAAATTCTTCAAGATAATTATAGATAGCCTTATTAATTTTCTGTAAAGCAATATTTGACATATTAGACCACTTAACACTTGTACTATCTAAATACAACATAGAAATAGTTGATGCTATTAAACCGTCATATAATTCTGTTAATTCCCTTTCTTTTACTTCGTGTGCTAATAAAGTATAACATTTAATAGTTCGCTCATATAATCGAACTCGTGCAGCTTCATCAGACCTAGTAATTGAGTTAAAATTATATTTCCAAATATAAAAATTATCTTGAACCCAGATAAAATTATTAGTTAAAGCATAGCATAACCATAAAAATTTCATATCTCCACTTGAATATAACTCATCTGGAAAACGTATATTATTATCAATAAGATATTGCCTTTTAAAAATTTTACCATGTAATCTAATAATATCTTTTTCATACACATGATAAGTATATTTATCATTTTCTAATTGTTCTGCTAAATATGGAGAACCAATAATATCTGCATTTGTTTCTTCAGCAATAGATGTTAATATCAATAATCCATCTGATGATGAAAAACAATCATCGATATCACAAAACATAACATAATCCGCATTAGAAGCATCTAATAATTGATTACGAGTGTGACATATTCCAGTGTGTGGTAAATATTTATAAGTAATTGATAAATTAAATTGTTTTAAAAAGTCATCATCTATTTTTGTACCACCATCTGTATAAATGATTATATCAAAATCGACCCCTTTTTGCATTTCTAAGGAGGCTAAAAATCTAGATATAATTGATTCAGATTCTTTATAATGATTAACTAATATTTGTAGTTTCATAACTTAACTAATTTTCTGAAACGTCAGGAGTTAGAAATGCTTTAAAATCAGATGTACTAACAAGAGATAATTTATCATTTTTGTAAATAACTATAGAATCATTATCACCTATACTGTCTGATGTTACTTCTCTAAACATATCTTCTAATATTTCTTCAACATATTTCCAAGTATAAGTACCATCAGAAGTAGATAAAGCTAATACTGGTGGCGTATCACAAGTAATATCTGCAGTATTTTGTCTTAATACTGCATTAATTATATTATCAGGCTCCACCCATCCACAGGCTTTACTATCATCTGTAGTACTTGAAACAATACTTAATACCGGGTCATAATAATAACCTTTTAAATCTGGCATAGATAAATAATCTGGTACATTCTCTAAAGCTTCATAATCATATTTATAAACAGTTCCGTTTACATTTACTCCTTGTAATATATTATTTGGCATAAATAAACCTCCTTTTATTCAG
>CADBQS010000021.1 GCA_902796915.1 uncultured Ruminococcus sp. | reverse complement strand
AATGGTAACACGTTGGGCTCCAACCCCAAAGATGTGGGTTCGATTCCTACAGGGTCTGTTAAAAAGACATACACAGCAATTTTTCAAGTGTATTAGAAGAGAGAGTTATTTCTAGAACATTAATATGTCTTGATTAAAAGGGGTCGTAACTCAGCTGGGAGAGTGCATCCCTTGCTTGAAAAACTTATATTTTTAAAATCTTATGGAAACTAAACAACTTGGAAATTTAACTTAGTTACAGTGTATTACTCGTTTTTATGAATTAGGATATTCAGTATCAGTGCCTTATGGAGATAGTGAAAAATATGATATGATACTTGATATTAATGGAAAATTATATAAACTTCAAGCAAAACATGCTAAAGAATTTTATACAGAAGATAATCAATTATCATATATAAAAATGAAAACTTCTTGGCAATCTGGATATACTAAACAAAGTCAATATCATACAAATAAGTATTCTAAAAATGAAATTGATTTTTTTGTTACATACTTTCAAGGTAAAAATTATTTAATTCCAGTAGAAGAATGTTCAACTGAAAAAGTATTAAGAATTTTACCTCCAAAAAATGGACAAATAAAAGGAATATCTTTTTTAAAAAATTATATTGATGAGGAGGTTATTAAAAAATTATAAGTATTATCAGGTAAAGGATGATGTCGAGGGTTCAAATCCCTCCGGCTCCATATAGCGGTATAGCTTAACTTGGTAAAGCTCTCGGTTTGGGACCGAGATACTGTCGGTTCAAATCCGGCTACCGCTATTTTGAAGATAAAACTTCAAATATACTTACTTCCTTTCTAATGATAGACTTTCGGAATTAAAAAAATATAAAAAATTTAATTCCGAAAGTCACTTTTTTGACATTTAAAAAATTTTATGATATAATAAAACTGTAAAATAAAACAAGAGAAAAAAGGAGAACGCACTTATGGATAAGAATAAGATTTCAGGTTTGTTATTTTATTTTGAAAATTCAGCAGAATTAGATCCTGGTATTCAGGCACAGACAATTGAAGTTTTAACTGCATTTTATGATAAGATTGTAGAGGAAGAGGCGGCAGCCGCAAAGAAGCGGAAGAGCCCGAATAAGAGCGGAGTACTTCAGATTGATTCTGAAACAGGTAAGATTATTGCAGAGTTTGCTACTCAGAAAGAAGCCTTAATTGCTATCGGGAAAGCGGGTAAATCTGGTATTGGAGATGCTCTTAATGGTCGTACAAAGACACATATGAGTTATGGATACAAGTGGTATTTTAAAAATGAGTATGACCAATTCCTTGAGGAACAAAAGAAACAGAAAGCATAATAACACACGGCTGTGTTTAAAAGAATAGGGTTCGACTCCCTATTCGAACTTTCAAGGGGATAGGTAGGAGTCATGACCTACTGATAAGAGATTTCTACTCATCTCTTCCCTAAAAATTTTTAGAGTAGAAGAAAGAGAGTAGAAAATGGGAAGAAAATTAGAAGATTTAACAAATAGAACTTTTGGTCGATTAACAGTATTAAAATTAGATTAGAAAAAATCTACTTCAAAAAGAAAATATTGGATTTGTCGATGTAAATGTGGTAATATTAAATCTATTAGAAAAGATAGTTTAGTAGCTAAAATTAATCCTACAATTTCTTGTGGGTGTTATAATATATAGAGAAAAAAGGAAACTCATCATTATAAAGATATTTCTGGTAATAAATATGGTTTATTAACAGCAATATAGCCTTGTTACCGATTAAATTCACAAGGTAAAATGTATTGGAAATGTAAGTGTGATTGTGGTTCTATAGTAGAAGTGATTAATCAAGATTTATTTTCAGGACATACTACTTCATGCGGATGTAATCGTTCTAAAGGATAGTTAAAAATTGCTCAAATTTTAACGAAAAACAATATTCCTTTTGAAAGAGAAAAACAATTTAAAGATTGTATTTATTCAAAAAAGAATACTAAGCCTCGCTTTGATTTTTATGTTAATAATCAATATGTGATTGAGTATGATGGACGTCAACATTTTGAAGCAGATAATACAGGATGGAATACTAAAGAACAATTATCACTAACAAAAGCAAGGGATATTTTTAAAAATAAATATTGTAAAGAACATAATATTCCTTTAATTCGTATTCCATATACTCATTACAATGATTTAAATATTAATGATTTATTGCTTGAAACATCAAGTTTTTTATATAATTAAATATAGAAGAACAGAATTTAAATTAAATTCTGTTTCTTTTAAGCGGGTGTGACGGAATCGGCAGACGCACAGGACTTAAAATCCTGAGAGCTTAGCTCGTGTGGGTTCAAGTCCCACCACCCGCACTAAAAGCACATACAGCAATTATAACATTACGTTATATTATAGGTTCAAATCCTATTATTTGTACAATACAAGTATAGCCAAACGGGTAAGGCAAACGATAAATATGTGCTTTGCTTTTCGTCCAGTAGTCGAGCGGTCTAAGACAACAGACTCTAAATCTGTGGATCCTGGGTTCGAATCCCAGCTGGATGAGATCCAAGACATTTACAGCAATATATTTAATTCTTCAAGAAGGCTAGTGAAGTCTAGGAAAAACAAATGTCTTGTTTTTGTAGGTGTGGCAGAGAGGCTGATCGCGGTGCCCTGCTAAGGCATAGTCCTAGCCATAGGACCGAAGGTTCGAATCCTTCCACTTACGTTGAAGACCCCGACAGCAATATTTAAAATATTTAATATGATCTAAAAGGTAATAAAAAATAATTTTGGGTCTTGGTTTTTATTCATTTTGACAGGATGAGCCGTTGTCGCTCAGCTGGTGGAGCAGTGGTCCTGAAAACCACCAACCCGCAAGGGTATGCAGGTTCGAATCCTGTCAACGGCGCTATTTTATTACATAAAGGAGATTAAAAATGAACGAAGTGAGATTAAAATTATCTCCCCCTTGGGTAACATATATAAATAAGCTATAGGCTTTATTTGATCCAGATCCGCAAATTGCTTTTAATATTGTGGGTAATAGTGAAGATCTTGAAGTTGTAATCAGTACAAATAATGGAGATAAAGCAACCGCTTTAGTAAAGCTCCTACCTGAAACACAAACTTTTGGAAAAGTTACTTTAAGAATTACCGTAGATGGGCCTTTTACCAATAGAGCCTTTAAAACGTCAAAAGAACTTTTTGAAGTTGCTTTTGATAAGAATCCCGCTTTTGCTTATTGTGTTACTCCAACAGAAGAAGGATACTGGTTCTTTGACTTCTGTTAAAAAAAAATAAAAAATTGTGTTGTTCAGTTCTTTAATGATAATCTT
>CADBQS010000020.1 GCA_902796915.1 uncultured Ruminococcus sp. | reverse complement strand
GATTTTAATCCTAAGGAGCAAAGAGACATCGTAAGCGTAAGATACAATATATCAAAAACAAATGGAAATTCAGCTGCTATGCCGTATATACTAGCAGATAACATTAGTAAAGAGGCAATGCTAGTATTATCAGAAGTATCAACGGATGTAAAGGGAATAAGAGTAGAAACTTCACTTGTAAGAAAATATTTAAACGGAAGCCTAGCACCACATATAATAGGATATACTGGAGCTATTTCGAGCGAAGAATATGAAAAACGTAAAGAGAACTATAGCATTTCAGATAAGATTGGAAAAAGCGGAATAGAAGGAGCCATGGAGGATTATCTTAGAGGCAAGAGCGGTAGAAGAATGATACAAATGGCTAAAAGTGGGGCTGTAGTAGATATGTCGGAGCAAGAGAATGCTTATCCGGGTAATACAATTTATTTAACTCTTGACTCTAAATTACAAGAAATAGCAAATAATTCTTTGAAAGAAAACGTAGAAAAGGCAAGGAGTATGGGGGTAGAGGATTGTAGATCTGGAGCGGCAGTTGCATTAAATGTTAGAGATTTTTCGATTTTAGCAGCGGCAACATATCCTAGCTATGATTTAAATGAATTTCTTGAGAATCCAGCCTATTATCCTGAACTTGCAAACGATAAAGAAAATCAGCCGTTATTAAACAGAGCCTTTAACGGAGCTTTTGCTCCGGGTTCGATATATAAACCTCTTTCAGCCTGTGCGGCATTACAAGAAAATTTATTGACCGAAGATGATACAATAAGATGTGACGGTGGGTTTCGATATTATAAAGGATACACATTAAAATGCATGGGAGTACATGGCAATGCAAAGTTAAGATATGCATTAGCAAAATCATGTAACGTATTTTTTGCAGAGCTTGGAAGAAGGCTTGGCATAGATTTAATTGATAATTATGCAAAACGATTTGGTATAGGAGTAAAAACAGGAGTAGAAATTTACGAAAGTAGCGGAGTCCTAGCAGGACCAGAACATAGTAAAAAAGTAGGCGGAAGATGGTATGAATCTGGAGCGTCGCAGGCAGCTATAGGGCAATCAGATAATATGTTTACTCCCTTACAATTAGCAACATATACGGCAACGATTGCAAACGGCGGACATAGATATAAAACGCACATAGTAAAAAAAATTACGAATTATAATAAAAATGAAGTAGTAATTGAAAAGGGAAAAGAGTTAGTCTGTGAAACAGGAGTATCAGAAGAAAATTTGAACATAGTAAAAGATGGCATGAGGCAGGTAGTACTTGCAGGTACGGCAACAGATTTTAGTAGATATCCAATAGCTTTGGCGGCAAAGACGGGAACAGCACAAAATGCCGGTACAGACCATACAACGTTTATATGCTTTGGCCCTTACGAGAACCCAGAAATTGCAATATGTGTTGTTATAGCAAACGGTAAGTACGGAGCCCTATCTAAAAATGTTGCAAGAGATATGCTTGATTATTATTTCAAAACAGAAAAGAACAATTAAACATATTATTTAAATTAATATTATAAAAAAGCTTTGACTAATATGTATAAATGTGTTAATATATAAACGATAAATTCAACTTGTGATATTTACTGTATTTAATTATCTAGTTAAAATTAATTAGAGTTAATTTTAAATTTAGTAATTGGTAAAATTCGATTTTATATTTGGGAGGAAGTTTAATGAATATTGCTCTTATTGCACAGGATTCAAAAAAAGAGCTGATGGTGAGGTTCTGCATAGCTTATAGTGGTATATTGAGTAGGCATAAATTGTGTGCAACAGCAACAACGGGAAAGTTAGTAACTGAATCAACAGGACTAAGAGTTATGAGATTATTGAGTGGACCTCATGGCGGATATCAACAAATAGCATCTAGAATATCTTGCGGCGAAATTGATATGTTAATCTTTTTTAAGGATACAACACGTCCTGAATTAAATGGACCTGTGGAAAATGATTTATTAAGACTTTGTGATGTTCATACAATACCAGTAGCAACAAATATGGCAACAGGAGAGGTTCTTATACATGGTCTTGAAAGAGGAGACCTTGATTGGAGAAACGTAGGAAGGCCTCTTATATAATAAAAGAATATTTATGTTAGCTTAAAGGCGAAAAATATTCCTCTCGTCGAGAATTATGACGAGGGGATTTTTTGAAAAGAGGAATAAATATGAATTTAATTTCTAAGAGAATAAGGGGAATGCAAGACGTATTACCTAATGAAAGTGTACGCTGGGAAATGGTAGAAAGAGTAATGAAAGAAGAAGCAAGCCTTTATGGATTTAAATATATACGTACCCCGGTTTTGGAGCAAACAGAATTATTTGAAAGGTCTGCGGGGGAAAGTTCCGACGTAGTAAATAAAGAGATGTATACTTTCACGGATAAGGGTGGACGTTCAGTAACATTACGTCCAGAAGGGACAGCAGGCGTTTTAAGAGCAGTGCTGGAAAACGGTATGCATAACGATGCTTTACCATTAAAACTTATGTATGTAACGTCTTGTTATAGATATGAAAAACCGCAAAGCGGCAGACTGCGTGAATTTTTTCAATTTGGATTAGAAATTTTTGGAGGGAATTCAGCAATGGCGGATGCTGAAATTATTTCTGTGTCTAAGGCTATATTTGAAAGACTTGGAATAAGAAATATTTCTCTTGAGATAAATGCTATTGGCTGTCCGGAATGTAAGGAAAGCTATAATCAGGCGGTTAAAGAATATTTTAAAGAACGTAAAGATTCACTGTGTAGTACGTGTTTAGAAAGATTAGAAAGAAATCCACTAAGAATATTTGATTGTAAAAATGAGAGCTGTAAGGCTTTACATAAAGACGCCCCGGTAACACTTCAATATTTATGTAAAGATTGTGCCGAACATTTAGAAAAATTAAAATATTATCTTGATGCTGCCGAAATAGATTATATAATAAATCCAAGAATAGTAAGGGGATTAGATTACTACACAAAAACTGTATTTGAATTTGTGACAAACGTTGACGGTTCGCCACTTACAGTATGTGGTGGAGGCAGATATGATGAATTATCGAAGCAAATGGGCGGACCAAAGCTTTCTGCAATAGGAATGGGACTAGGTATGGAAAGACTCTTAATGGTAATGGAAAAGCAGGGTATAGAATTTGAAGAAAGAAAGCCTTGTGAAATATATATCGCACCTATGGGAGAAAGTGCAAAATTAATGGCAATAGATATGTGCCGTAAACTGAGAAGTGCATCTATATATTGCGAGTTAGACTTGGTAGGTAGAAACATAAAATCTCAAATGAAATATGCCGATAAAACGAAAGTAAAATATTGTATTGTTTTAGGAAGTCAGGAAGTAGAGGATAAAAAAGCAAAGCTTAAAAACATGGCTACTGGAGAAGAGTTTGATATAGAACTTGGAGAAAACTTTTTAGAAAATTTTATGAAGCAATATATAAATATAGAAAATAGGATGAATTTGTTGTAAAAGGAGAAGAAGCCGATGTCTGAAGGTATTGAAGATATAAAGCGTACTGGTTATTGCGGCGATTATAGAATAGAAGATGTAGGTAAAGAAGTAGTAGTGTGTGGTTGGACGCAAAAACAAAGAGATTTGGGTCAGCTTATATTTATAGATTTACGCGATAGAACAGGTATAATACAGCTTGCATTTGACGATGAAACAGATAGAGAAGTATTTCAAAAAGCATTTGTAGTAAGAGCAGAATATGTACTTATGGCAAAGGGAATTATCCGCGAAAGAACAGCTAAAAATAAGGATATACCAACCGGGGATATAGAAATAGCGGTAAAGGAGTTGAAAATACTATCAAAGTCCGAAACACCACCATTTGAAATATCTGATAGTTCAAAAGTAAATGAAGAGTTAAGACTAAAATATAGATACTTAGATTTAAGAAGAAATGAAGTAAAAGAAAAAATAATTGCAAGACATAAGATATTAAAAACCGCAAGAGATTATTTTGACGAAAATGGCTTTATAGAGATAGAAACTCCGATATTAATAAAATCCACACCAGAAGGAGCAAGAGATTATCTTGTACCATCCAGGGTTTTTCCGGGACAATTTTTTGCATTACCGCAATCACCACAACTTTATAAGCAGTTAACAATGCTGGCGGGATTTGATAGATATATGCAAGTGGCGAGATGCTTCAGAGATGAGGATTTAAGGGCAGATAGGCAACCTGAATTTACTCAGATAGATTATGAGATGTCGTTTGTAAATCAGGATGACGTAATGAATATAGCAGAAGGACTGGTAAAAAGGCTATATAAGGAAGTATTAAATATAGATCTACAAGTTCCGTTTAAAAGATTATCTTATAATGAGGCGATGTCTAAATATGGTTCTGATAAACCAGATTTAAGATTTGGTTTAGAGATAGTAGAGCTTGAAGATATGGTAAAAAATACAGAATTTAAAGTTTTTGCAAATGTTATATCTAATGGTGGCGGAGTAAGAGGAATAAACGTAAAAGGAATGGCGGATAAGCTTTCCAGAAAGGATATAGATAAGCTTACAGATTTTATAAAATCATATGGAGCCAAGGGCTTAGCCTTTACAAAAATAAATGCTGATGGTACAGTATCATCCTCTTATGAAAAGTTTTTATCAGAGGAAGAAAAGTATGGTATTAGAAAAAAATTAAGTGCTGAAAATGGAGATTTATTATTTATAATTGCGAATGAGAAGGTAGAGGTAGCATTAACAGCTCTGGGAGCGTTAAGATGCGAAATAGCTCAAAAATTAGACTTAATAGATAAGAGTAAACCTAATTTATTGTGGGTAATTGATTTTCCGCTTTTTGAATATAGTGAAGAGGAGAATAGATATGTTGCAAAGCACCATCCATTTACGTCTCCAAGAGAGCAGGACGTTGATAAGATAGAGAAAAGTCCAAAGGATGTTTACGCTAAAGCATACGATTTAGTGCTTAATGGTAATGAAGTGGGTGGAGGCTCAATAAGAATAAGCGACTCTAACTTACAAGAAAAAATGTTTAAAGCCTTAGGTTTTAAAGAAGATGAAATAGAAGAAAGATTTGGATTTTTAGTAAATGCATTTAAGTTTGGAGTACCTCCACATGGAGGAATGGCTTTTGGACTAGATAGATTAGTAATGCTAATGCTTGATTGTGAAAGTATTAGGGACGTAATAGCTTTTCCAAAAGTAGCAAGCTCCGCAGAACTTATGATAGGTTCTCCTGGAGAAGTAGAGGAGAAACAATTAAAAGAATTAGGAATAAAAATAGATGTAAAATAAAAATATCCCTGTGACAAATTGCATGTCACGGGGATATTTTTATCTATTAATGTTATTGAGGTTACTTTTGCTGTGGTTGTTGTTCCGGAATAGAATAAACTGGTGGATTCACGAATACTGGTTGTTGTCCCGGAATAGGATAAATTGGTTGCATATTTGGATAAATAGGTTGTGCCTGATAAACTGGTTGTACATTAGGAACTTGCTGTGTTTGTTGTACTTGAGAATCTACTGTGGCGGTAAAGGCTGAAGATGGTTGTTGAACATTAGCTGTTGCTGGCTTACGGTAATGCTTATATGCCCAACAAACTACTGCTACAATTATTGCACCTGCTGCGATATTTTTCCAATTCATTATTATACCTCCTTTTAAATTATACTGCACAAGTATTATATAAAATTTTAAAATTATTGTCAACAATTATTGTAAAAAATATAATACAAAAATAGGAAATTAATTTGATAAATATAAAGCAATAGCAGTTTTATTAGGGAGTTTAATTAATTCTCCGGCTTCTAATTTTTCACTTTCACTAATACCATTAAATGTAGCAATAGCCTTAATATAAGCTGAGTCTCGATAATAGCTATCGGCTATGGAAGATACAGTATCTCCATATTGTACAATATAATCCTCATATTCTAAATCTAATCCTTTAGTAAGAGTTAAATCAGGCTTGTTTTCAGATTTTATAACATTTGTAGCAGTTTCGGTAACATTTTTATCAGATTCATCTTTTCCATCTGCACTATAATTTATTTCACCAATAGATACAGCGGGAGTAGTTACGGAAGGATTGGTATTTTTAGTAAGTTGTTGTTTTACAAGATATACCGCAACTAAAGCAATTAAAAGATAAGTACCCACTTTGGATAGTTTTGTTATTTGTGGTTTTCTTAAAGAAAATTGATATTTTAAATACGAAATCCAGGAACTGTTTTGACAAATTTGCTCTGCTTTTTTTAGTTCAACAGTGAGCTGTGGTATAGAACTGTAAACACCATTTTTACATTTGTTTAAAACGATGTGTAATTGTTTATTATAAGCAGCATTAGCTTCTTGTTGTAACATTATGTATATAATATCGTGAATATTTTGATATAACTCTTTTTCACCTACGTCTTTGTTTTTAAATATATCACCAAAGTTATAAATGAAATGTACATTTTTTTCATCATCAACGCAAACATTTTCTGGTTTCGTGGCACAGACTAATGCTTCTATCGGTAAGTCGGAGATTTTATCTATTTCCATTAAAATATTTTCTAAAATAATACTTCTATCTGTAAATACATGAGTGCATAACTTTTTATCAAACCTGGTTTTTATACTTTCACACTTAACATATTTAAATACAGTATAAAATGATTTTTCAAACGTGAAAAAATTATGGAAGTCCTTTGGCTTAGACTTGCTTGAATAGTAATTAAAAAACTTTTTAAATAATTCTATGTTTTCTTTATTATACGGAAAACGATTTATGATAAATTGATTTTGTAAGGTATTCTCACCCAAGAAAGCTATGGATACATTGATATCTTCATCGGAGTGTAGAGTACCTATATTAATGTATTTGTAAGAATTTTTGAAATTTATCATAATAATTCAACACCTTTCTAGTAAAAATAAAAAGCAATACAATTTTTTGTTACTTGACTATATTGTTTTATATTAATATACTATATTATAAAGGTATATTTCAAAATAGTAAAGGAGAATTGCAATAAAAATTTATAAAAATTTTGTCAGGGAGGATTAATATGAAAAATTGGAAGTTAATATCATTGGTTTTATTTAGTCTGGTAGTGGGGTTTGTGGCACAGTATTTTTGGAATACACCTAATTTAGGGACGTTCTTGGGGTCTGATATGGATCCAGCAGGAAATGTTTATGTATTAGGTGTTGATGAGGGGAGTGATAAATATAAAATATCAAAGATATCTAGTAAAGGAAAAGTTATAAGCAGAACGAATCTTGATAAATCTACGGATACAAATGAATTAATTTATAGGAATATAGAAGTAGATTCAAGCGGTAATATATATGTAGTAAGAGAAAAACGCGATTTAGAAGCAGTAACTTCTAGCGAAGATTTATACCCGATATTAAGCGAAACTGTTTTGATGTACGATACAAATGGTAAATTTGTAAAGGAAGTAGCAACTATTGATTTCTCCGAGGATGCTAATCCACCGAAATATTCTTACATAAGAAAATTACAAATGGTAGAAAAACAGATGACAATAGTAGGCTGTAAGGATTATACATACGAAGTAATCAAGGCAAGTCCTTTAGAGGATTCTACACCTGAAAAGACGATTTCATTTACTATAAAGCCATCAACAGAGCAAGTAGATAAAAATGTTGAATGGGTAAATGATATAGCAGTACTATCTAACGACAGAGTAGTTTATTCTACGAAAAACGGACAATTCTTTGCAATGGATAATCAAGGTATGTTTTTAGATTATACTAACGTAATTTCAAGGAACGCTATGTCATTAGTGTCATTTAGCGTAGATAAAAACGATAATTTATATTTTTCAGATGCAATGAGTGGGACATTCTATAAGGTGAATACGAAGAGTTTAACTCCAACGATTGTTTACAATATAGATAGCGTAGTAAATAGCGATAAAGAAATAAAAGTAAGCGATTTAAGAAATATACAGGTAATTGACGATGGTGATTATTATGCCCCATCCAAGAGCTTTAGCAATCAAACATATATAAGATTTGGAACTAATAATATGATTGTACCTAAGGCACACGGAGCTTTCTTCCCATTAGGTTTACTTATATTAGTATGCGTGGCAGCATTAATATCTGGAGCAGGAATTGGAATATACATGTTATTTAAAAAGGGAATAAAGAGGATACCGTTGGCAGTAAGGATAACGGGAATGTTTTTACCTGTGTATATAATTTCAATGGGGGTACTTTTATACGTTGTAACAGGAGACGCAGTATCTAATTACACATCTGTACTTTTAAACGACCAGGATTTAGGAGCGAAAATTGTAGTTGACCATATTAACGGAGATGAATTTCAAAGTGTTGACCATATGTCTGATTATCTGACAACTTCGTATACGAAGCTAAAAAACCAAATTAAAGAGGGTTACTCCGATTTAGCATCTAAAGTAGGAGATAAAAGTGATTACATAGTAACTTACCTAGTGAAATCGGGAAAAATATATTCCACCGTTAATAGTAAATACGCAGACACATCTGCTTCTTACGAGGATTTAAAATATACAAATCCCGATATGGTATTTACAGGTTGTGTAGCAGTAGAATATCTGCTTGAATCCGACGAAGTATCAACAATATATGATGTGTGGAACAAGCTTAGCGATGAAAGTGGAGAATCAATAGTTAGAGCAAACTTCCATGACGTACATGGCGAACTTACGGCTTCGTTCGCACCAATTAAGAATACAAACGGAGACGTAGTTGGTTTTGTTGGTAACTTTATGGATGAAAGAATTCATCAAACTCAGGTTTTCTGGGAAATATTAAAACATTCAATGGCAGTAATATTGGTAGTAACATTCTTTGTAATACTTTATATGGGATTTGTTATAATGATGTCTTTAAGACCGCTTAAAAAGATTGAAAATGGAATAAATGATATAAATAGAGGTAAATGGAAAACAAGAATAAGCGTACCGTCTAAGGACGAATTAGCCGATATAGCTCAATCATTTAATTTACTTTCCGAGAAAATGGATATGTACACGTCAAATCTTATAAGACTAAATAAAGAGTATATAAGATACGTACCCAGAGAGATATTCAAATTAATGGATAAATCAAAAATTACGGATGTAAACGTAAGAGATTATAAAACATTGGATATGAACGTACTTAATATTTCATTTAACATATCATATAAAAATACATACGATTTTGCAGATGAAAAAGAGTTATTTGAGGCTTTAAGTGATAGCTACGAAGCAATGTTTAAAGTAGTAGAAGAGAACAATGGTATAATTCAATATTTCGATGGTATAAGTGCGATGATACTTTTCCCAAATAGTGTAGAGGATGCTTTTAGCACATCTTTACAATTCAAAGAAATAGAGATACATGAAAAAATAAAAGATAACATGAGAATGATTCTTGGATTTGGTAAGGTATTACTGGGAATAACAGGAGATGAAAATAGACGAGGTGTAATGCTTGTATCAGATGATATAATGCAAATTTTCAATATAGATAATCACATGGATACTAAAATAAAAGGAATGAAGCTTAACCATATAGCAACAAAAGATATTATCGATAAACTTGGTGATTACGATAATAGTACGTATAGGTTTATAGGAAGAATAGGAGATATAACTGGAGAGGGATACGTAGAAATTTATCAAGTAATAGATTCTATAAATCAATATAAAAAGGATTTATATATTAAAACAAAGGAATTATTTGAAGAAGGTGTCAAGCTCTATATAGAAGGAGAGTTTGAAAAAGCAAGAAAGATATTAGCAAGTGTTGTAAAAATAAATGAGAAGGATTACGTTGCCTTACAATATCTAGATATGTGTGATAAATATATGAATGAAGGTTTCAAAAGCAAAAAGTGGACAGGATATTTATTTAACTAGTACAAGAAACAGGGGGTGGAGTTATGGACTTATCAAGTTTAGCTAATAGTATAGTTGGTACGATAAAAGGTCAATTTGCATCATTTATGACCAAATTTGCAAAAATTCAGGCCATAGGAATGCAGTTTACTCAATTTATACGCCAAAAAATACAGACAATTTTTTCGTTGTTAACCCAAAATCCCAGAAGTAAAAAAGATTATTTTAAGATAATGGGAACATATTTTTCGAAAAAATTTATATTCATGACAGTGTTTATAGTTGGTATATTAGGCTATGTAGTAGTTGTTTACGCGTATCCTTGGGCAGACGGAAAAATATGGACGTCAAAAATAAATCTTACCAGTGAAAAATATACAACATTTTCAGGTAAAGCAAGAGTAATTGATAATATGGGAGTAACAGTATATAACGGTAAGATGGAAAATGGTACCCCTAATGGTTATGGTAAACAGTACGATTCAGATGGTAATTTGATATATGAGGGTGATTTTTCCAAAGGAAAATATGAAGGACCAGGAAAGCTTTATAATACAGATGGGGTAATGATATACAGTGGAGCCTTTGCCAATAATAAATACGAGGGCGAAGGACAGCAATATAATGATAATGGCAAGATAGTATATGTTGGAAACTTTTCTGTTGGTCAGAGGTCTGGCAAGGGAATAGAATATGATCCCAAAACAGGGCTAAGAAAATATTATGGAGAATTTCTTAATGATGTGCGAGAGGGTACAGGCGTAGAGTATGATTTAGATGGTACATCAATTTTATACGAAGGAAAGTTTGCTGGTGGCTTATATAGCGGAGAAGGTAGATTATATAAAAATGGGAATGTGATATATTCAGGGAAATTCGCAGAAGGCCTTTATAGCGGTGCTGGAAGCTTATATGATGAAAATACTGGTGCTTTAATGTATGCGGGAGAATTTAAAAGTGGTTTATATGATGGAGAAGGTAAACTTTATGATACGTTAACATCAGAAGTGGTATATTCAGGTAATTTTACTTCGGGTAAAAGACAAGGCGAAGGAACAGCCTATGACAAGCTTGGTTCTGAGTATTTCACCGGTAAATTTAGAAGTGATAGCATTGATTACATAATGTATCTTGGCAAGAAAGTAGAGGACGTAACTGAAGGTTTCGGAGAAGAAAGCTATCGCACAGAAATCGATAATAAATTAATACTCACATATTTGACGCTTGACGCATCGGTAGTATTTAAAATAGATGAAGCAGAAGGGGAATATGTTTGCGAGAAATTTATATTAGGTACCAGAGAGGACTTCATGGGACTTGGGGCAAACAGTACATCCGTGGAACGCAGAAGTGTTATGGGAGACCCATTCTCATCTATTAATTATAATTGTCCGAATTATTACAACACAGTGTTTGAGAATTTAGCTATAAATATAAACGATATTACAAAAGTGCCGAGTGACAAATATATTTTAGATGGTTATTTCATTCGTTTTTACTTTAATGAAGGAAGAACTGAATTAAAGTGTATTGAAATATGTTCGATGTAATTAAAGAGTAAGATATTTAGAAAGAGGTGTAAAATATGAATATAATAAAAAGAATGGGAAGAAAGACTGTAATGTGGTCTGTGATAGGATTAGCATCAGCTATGACGGTTGTAACCCTTGCAAGGGCTGTGAGTTCAGATAAAAATTCGAGCAGCTCAAGTTCTGCATCGTCGAGTGATTCTAGTAATGAAAATAGTACAGAAGTGAAGCTTACAAGTGATGAAATAGATAAAATTATACAAGATTTGAAATTAACTACGAATATAGATAACGTGCTTGAAAAGCTTGACGAAATTATAAAAAGAGCAGAACTTCTTGGTAATACAAGTTTGAAGGAATACGCAGAAAAAACGAAAGAATTATATCAACTTCAAAGCCAGATGGATGAATTAAAAACTACAATAGAAGCAATGAAAAAGAAAAATACAGATATAAATACGCTTGACGGAGAACTCAAAGATACTTTGTCCGTGACAACAATACTTGAGGACTTAGAAGGAGCGGTTTCAAATGAGGTTTTATTAGTCCTTGAATCACTTCCAGAAGAAACTTTTACAAAACTTAATGATGTTATAGCTGAGATAGAAAACTTAGTAGATTTAACAGATGTTGAATCGTTAACATTGAATCAACGTTGTCTTTTGGACGTACTTCTCCTAAACGAGGTATTTAGTCAGAACATGCTTGAAGGGGACCGTTTAGAGGTTGCAAAAGAGGCTTATTCCGTAGCAACAACGGTACTTAAATCTTATGAGAAGCAAAAGTATACTGAATCTGATTATAATGAGCTCGTAGAATATTCAGAAAGATTCGCAGATATGGGCAAAAAAGCGGAAATAGTTTACCCAGAGCAAATGGTAATGTTTGATGGAGCGTTTCCACTCAGATATGCACCGATAATGTACGATGGACATATATTAATATCCTTAGATGACTTATATCAATACATAGACGCAACAATAGAATATATGTACAATAATGCAACAATGGTGATACAATCTGAAGATAAGATTGTTGAACTTACAGCCGGAAAAAATGTTGCATACGTAAATGATGAACCAAAAAATATAGCGGTGCCAGTTTTAAACGTTAATGAAAGAATGTATGTATCGGGAGAATTTTTTGCAGAGGTTTATGGAATTTCTCATAGATATATTCCTGAACATCAGACCTTAGTAATGTATAAGAACTTAAATCAACTTGAAAATCCGGCAGTTCCAAATGAGATAAATAGAGATTAATGTTATGTAATGGGAGGTATGCAATTTGTCTAAATATACAGTTATAGCAGACGTAGGAAAGAGTATACAAAACATGTTAAGAGATAAATTAGTTCCTGAGCCAATTGATAAGGCCGAACATATAGGTCTTTGTGACCCTAGTAGTAGAGGAGATTTCGTGGTTGGAATACATGCGTATGATATACGTGAGGATAAAAGTAGAGGGGCACAAAGAGAGCCTATAATGACACCAGATGGAAGAATGAGAAATCCTCCGGCTTTAATAGAATTATGTTATATGATATCTGTAAATTGTAAAGCTGAGTCGGAAACGAAGGCTGTGGATGAAGCGACAATCATAGGGAAAATTATACAAATATTTCAGGATAATCCTATGATTCCTGCAGAGTATGTACCTTCCACAGTTGGGGAAACTCTTGATAATGTAATGATAACATCGCTACCTATGAATATGGAAGAGAAAGTAAAAATATGGACGATGTTTGGAGAAGCATATAAGCTCTCAGTGTTTTATATAGTAGGACCTGTTTCCATTGATTCTGCTGTTACAAGTAAAGTTAAGCCTAGAGTTGAAACTATTATTCTTGGTAGCTCACAGGGGGTACGTAAGAGGAAGATAGTATTTGAATCTAAGATAAAAGAAGAAGATATTGAAGATGAATATACAGAGAGTGATGAGAACGAGGAAGAAGACGATGAATTCGGCGATGATGAAGATTCGGGAGATGACGAATTTGGTGATGATGACTCTGGCGAAGAAGATTCTGGCGAAGAAGATTCTGGCGAAGAAGATTTAGGCGACGACGATTTAGGCGAAGAAGATTCTGGCGACGACGATTTAGGCGAAGAAGATTCTGGCGACGACGACTCTGGCGACGATGATTCCGGCGATGAAGATTTAGGCGACGATGATTCCGGTGATGAAGATTTAGATGATGAAGATTTAGGTGATGAAGATTTAGGTGACGAAGATTTAGGTGATGAAGATTTAGGTGATGAAGATTTAGGTGACGAAGATT
>CADBQS010000019.1 GCA_902796915.1 uncultured Ruminococcus sp. | reverse complement strand
TTAAAGTATTTGAATTATCGTAAAGCTCGATTGCTCCGGACTGGCTTTGGCTAAACCCTACTTTTAAATTTCCGGTATTTATCCAGTGAACCGCCCCCAAAAAAAGAGACAGGAAAAAGTGAAACCAAGATATGATAGAATGAAGGATATAAATGGAGGAAGAGGAGTAGAGATGAAAATAAACGAGACGAGGGAAAAAGCAATAAAAATGAAGCAAGAAGGGAAAAGCTATGGAAAGATATCCAAAGAACTAAACATATCAAAAAACACTATAAAATCATGGGTAAGAAGGGCAAATATATCCTCATATAATGGGAACAAACCAAAATCAAAGAAATTAAAAAAAGAGATATCAGCGAGGAGAGGATATGAAAAGAGAATAAAAAAATTAGAAATGGAGTTAGAACTGTTAAGGGATTTTATTTACGAAACGGAAAGGAGGAATGTAAGAAGCTAATATTTGAAATTATAGATGGGAAAAAGGGTAAAATACCAATAGATTTTATGTGCAGTTATTTTAAAGTATCAAGAAGTGGGTACTATAAGTGGCGCAAAAGGAGGTGTTTAGAAAATAAAGATCATCAAATTGCAAAATTAGTAGAAGAATGTGAACAAGAAAATAATTTTTGCTATGGGTACAGGAGGGTAAAAATTTGGCTGCTTAAGAAATATGGCCTCAATGTAAATCACAAAAAAGTACTTAGAATTATGAATGAGTATAGTTTACTATCTAGAATCAGAAGAAAAAGGTATTATAAAAGATACCATCAAGGTATTCTTAGATATAAAAATATTCTAAAAAGAAATTTTAAGGCTACTAAACCAAATCAAAAATGGGTTACTGACATAACATATATTAAAACTAAACAGGGTAATCTTTTTCTGTCAATTATTAAAGATTTGTACGACAAATACATAGTAGGTTATAGTATTTCTAAAAATCAGAAATATAGTTTAGTTGATAAAACTATACGTTCAGCACTGAAAAATACAAATTTAAAAGATGGTGTTATTTTGCATAGTGATCAAGGTTTTCAATATACTAGTTTTAAATATCATAAAATTACTTCTTCTAACAATATTATAACTTCTATGTCTAAACCTGGTACTCCTATTGATAATTCCCCTGCTGAAAGTTTTTTCTCAACTTTAAAAACGGAATGCATTAATCGTCAAACATTTTATTCCTTCTCTCAAGCTATTGACTCTATCAATGATTATATTTATTATTACAATCACCACAGATTACAACTAAGTACTGGTATGTCCCCTTTTGATTACAGACAATCTTATCTATGTTCTTAGTTACTTATACTGTCCTATGGTTTCACTTCGTTTTGTCTCCTCTTTTGGGGGCAGATCACCAGTTTGCATTTACTCCAATTACATTCAAAATTTGTGCCAACATATTTCCCTCTGCACTCATTCCATGCCAAGACTTTCCGCCGTCGTATGACACTGAAAAGACATCTCTTGTGCTTTTCCAGATAATTTGACTTTCTGCAAGAGTAGGTTTATCGTGGGCATAATAAATCTTTGAGCCATCGTCTTGAACTTCTGTAGTTTCAAATAAACCCATAGCGTTAATGACTAAACTATTCATCTGATTTACCGATAAATCATAGTTTGAAAGCTGTTTCTGTACCTCTTTTTTAGCCACTTGAATCGCTTTTGCTGAAGCTGAAAATCGCGTGCTTTCCTTTTTATTGGGCGTTTCAGCGTCAGCTCTATAGGTTTCAAAATTTCCAAATGTATACGAAATATAGCTAATGAAACTTTGATATGTGTTGCCATTTTTATCGGTAATTTTACACACATCTCCGGCTTCGATTGATGGGTCGGAAATAGCACTCGTTTCAAATGGACGAAATGTAAAACCATTTAATTTTTCTCCCAGACAAGATGCCAAATTTTCAATATCGTTTTGTGCTAGAGGATTGTCTTTAATTGAGAGTATATAGCCATCTTCTCCACTTAAATATGGTGATGCTTCCTCGTTTGTAGGAACTACTTGGACACCTGTAATTTTAATATCGTTAGTTCCGATTTCATAAGATTTAAGCCTATTTATCGTTGCGAATCCAGTATTATCGCCATTAAATTTAGTGTAATCATACCACGATAAATCCAAAGTCCCATTGTAATTTATTCTCGCAAAGTTCCCCGAAAGTTGAGATATCCACGCAACAATTTCCCTAAAAGTTATTTTTTCATCACTCGGTCTATTCTGAACAACATAATCGGAGTTTAAAAAAGTTTGTGTATTCAAAATCACACCACAACAATTACAAGCATCTTGTAAAATAGTAAAAAGTGTAGCTGGGTAGCTTAGTCCGCTTTTAGTGTATGGTTTATCGAACTTGTGCATATTATCGAGGGCAGTTATTGTAACAGTAGAGCTGGAAAAATTTGCTTCATCAACAGTAAAATAGCCTTTTGGAATCCATTCAATTAGATTTTCTCCTATCTCTAAGCCGATTTGAATATTAATAATAGCATTTTCAAAATCATAATCATTAAATTTTTCATCTAAATTATAAAGCTCTAATGTTAGCTCATTTATTATCGCACTGCCAATTTCAAATGAATTTGACGGAGAAACACAATCTTCAATAGTGATTCCATTCTGCATAATATCTTCATCTTTTAACTCTAAAATTGTTTGGTCGGAAAGCTCAATTCTTGCTTTTGCGTGAAATTTTCTACCGGAGGTATAAATTTTTTCCTTATATGTATTTGATGTGTTTACCACTTTTTTACCTCCTAAATTTCTATAAAGTCACACGATACACTTTCCACAAGCTCTCTGCTCCAATCAAAATATGGTACTGTCATATCTCCGGTATAAAAATCTTTTGAAATGTATGTTCC
>CADBQS010000018.1 GCA_902796915.1 uncultured Ruminococcus sp. | reverse complement strand
TCACTAAGGTCTACGAAACCTTCATTCCGGATTCGAATTCCGGCTGGAGTACAATTTAGTTTAATGGATAATATATTTTTACTAATATTGTTTGAAATATTATTTTTAAATATAACTATATTAAATTAAATTAAATAATGTATTTATGTTTAAATGTAAATATTGTGGAAAAGAATTTGAAACTAAACAGCAATTAGGTGGTCATGTTACTAGATGTAAATTAAATCCTAATTATCAAAATAATTTACATCAATTAGAAAATGCCAGAAAACATATAAATAAAGAAAATCAACATTTATATTGTCAATATTGTGGAAAAGAAATAGCTAATCAAGGATGTTTAAAATTACATGAAGATCATTGTATAAAAAATCCTAATCATCAGTTATCAAAAACACAAAAATGTAAATTATATAAAGATAGTAAAAGAGATGAAAATGGAAAAATACAATCACCATGGAAAGGAAAACATTTATCAGAAGATCATAAACAAAAAATTCGTTTAGGATTACAAAATTGGAAAAATAATCATCAAGAAGAATTTTTACAATATAGTAGAAGTAAATCTAAATGTTGTGAAAATTTTAAACAATATTTAAAAAATAATAATATTGATTTTGTTGAAGAATATATACCATATCCCAATGAAAGATTATATAGTTTGGACATATCTTTTCCTGATGAAAAAATTGGAATTGAAATTAATGGATCTCAACATTATGATAATGAAGGCAATTTAAATCAAGCAACATTAGATAAACAAAATTTTTTTGAAGATCATGGATGGAAAATAATTCAAATTTATTATCGTTGGTGTTATGGCGTTTTATATACAAATAAAGAAATAAATTCAATATTTGATTTACCAATACATAATAAAAATTATGTTAAGGAAATATATAAAAGATCATATAAGAAACAACAAGAAAGAATATTAAAAGATAAACAAAAACAAGAATTACAAGAAAAAAGAAAACAAATAATATATAATCTTATAAATAATTCAGGAATTGATTTTAGTAAATCTGGTTGGTCAACACAATCATATAAATATTTAGAAGATCGTGGAGAATTATGGAGTAAACATGTATTTAATAATATAAAGAAATATTATCCTGAATTTTTACAAAGAGAAGATGTTTGGAAAAGAAAAGGAAGTAAAATTTAATGCTGGTGTAGCTCAGAACTTGGACAAGAGCGCAGAAAAACGAATTCTGTGGTGGAAATCTTGAAGGCATTAAGCCAGGAGTATAATTTGCAGAAGCACCGAAATATAGGATGAAACCTAAGTAGGGAAGCGCGTTTACAGTACCACCTTAAACATAGCGTGGGTTCGAATCCCATCACCAGCACACGATTATTTTTTGGGGATATCTTACTAATTGGTTGAGGTGGTTGCCCTCTCAAGGCAAAGATACGGGTTCGAATCCCGTTATCCCTACTAGCGCGGTGGTGAAATTTTATAAACTTTTTTCGCTGTTGCTTCTTTATGAATGCTGTAGATAAGAGTTACTTCGGTTTACACACTTTATTTTGGTTAAAGGTTATGTTGGTTCGAATCCAACCCGCGCTACAAACTTCTTTGAATATTTCTTTAAAGAAATATCCTATGACTATATAATTGAATTACGTAATATACATTATATAGGAAGTATGCATAGGCGAGGGCTATTAGGCGTGAAACGTGGCTTTCTAGTTTGTGGGTATAGCTGAAATCCAAAAACCCACAATTTGCAGAGTTCGTATAATGGCTTATTATATCGGCTTGCCATGCCGAGGATGGGAGTTCGATTCTCCTACTCTGCTCACATGCCGGGTGATCCACTGTTGTATCGCAGTGCCGGCTCCAATATAATTTCAAATTGAAGGAAACATCTGTGAGGCAGTTACACACAAAAACAGAAACAGAAGAAGTTACTGTAGGCAACGTTAATAAGAAGCGCAGATGGTGCAATTATAAACTCCTCTTGGAACATTGATGTAACCCCATTATTAAACAGTTGTACAGGATAGTGGAATGTAGATTTGAATTTTTACATGGGTCATGTAGTTTAACGGTTTAGAACGGATGATTGTGGCTCATCGGACGTGAGTTCGACTCTCACCTTGGCCCCGACATAAGCTGTTTTTAGAAATTGTAACTTGGAGGTATGCCTGAGTGGACGAAAGGGGCTGCCTGCTAAGCAGTTGGCCAGAGTAATCTGGTCCATAGGTTCGAATCCTATTGCCTCCGCTGGAAAATTATTTTTAATTAAAAATATTTAAAAAATATGAAAGATATCGTAACTTATATTAACGAGGTGTCTAAGGGATTGGTACAACGTGCATATCATAAAGCAAAAGGCGCCCAAAAGAATCGTATTAAAAAACTTTATAAAGAAATTTATGGAGATGATATAGAAAAATCAGATGTATCTCATATTAAATTTAAATTTTATCATGATGCTAATGATGCAGACGTCTTTACACATGATGACATAAAAGATGCATTTTCATGGTGGGACCAAGAAACATTAAATAAAATTCATAACATAAGTATTGATTATTGGTATGATCATGAGGGTAATTCATCATTTACACAAACAGGAGGCTTTGAAATAGTTATTGATAACAAAAGCTATCAAATGGGATATGTATACGATAAATATGATAATGGTAAAATTTTATCGACATCACTAAAAAGTAAAGATACAGATACTACAGATATATTCTTTTACATTGCAGAATTATATAAAGAGAAATATAAATAAGTATATATCCAAGTAGTCATGAATGCTATATTAATAAATCCGGAGAAAATGATTTTGAAGTAATTTCAAGAATAAAATAAAGATATTATTATATTATGAAATCAATTAAACAACATATTAATGAAGCTAAGAAAACAGATTTTGAAAAAATTGAAAATCTTGGTGAATCTTGGATAAAAGAATGGGGAATCGCTTTTAGCGGAAACATTCTTGCAGCTGTTATGAAAGGTATTAAAAAAGGAGTTGAAGAATCAAAAAAATCAATAGATGAAAAATCAGAAAAACGCATTAAAGATTGTATTGATGATATTATCAAAAAAATAGATGATGATATATATTAAAACTATTTAAATTAAAATATAAAGATATAATTATATATCCAAGTAGTCATGAATGCTTGGTGACGTAAAGCCTAAGTTTTCGAACATAGGGAGAATCGTAAGTCTCATATCATAATGTGGTAAGTGATATCTGTTGGTTTAAGAAGGTTTACCTGAAGGTCGAGAAACCCAAAAACTTCAAATTACCACTTTATACCTCTGTAGCTCAATGGTAGAGCCCTGGATTTTACTGGGAGATACAGGTTCGAATCCTGCGCGAGGTACAGAAACAATGTAGCGCGCATTAACGTACTGTCAATCATTTCCCATAAGAACAATGATTGCCGAAACGTACAGATTCGGGAAAGTTTTATTGGTTTTATAATGCAAAAGTTTAAGAAAGGGTGTTAAGCCATCAGAGAAAAACCAATTTTTTAATGCCCAGGTGTTGGAATGGTAGACATCCCTGCCTTAGAAGCAGGTGCGAAGTAACAGTAGCGTGGGAGTTCGAGTC
>CADBQS010000017.1 GCA_902796915.1 uncultured Ruminococcus sp. | reverse complement strand
GTACGATCTAAATCAAAATCGTAATAAAATCCATTATCTATTGATGGTCCTATCGCTAAAACTGCATTCGGAAACAATCTGCATACTGCTTGAGCTAAAATATGAGATGTTGTATGCCAATACGCTTTTTTTCCATCTAAATCATCAAATGTTAGTATCTCTAACTTACAATCTGAATTTATCTTTGTACGCAAATCAACTACTTTGCCATCTATTTTCCCTGCACAAGCTGATTTATATAGCCCTTGTCCTATATCCTTTGCTATTTCTGCTACTGTAATGCCTTTATTATATTCTTTCTCTACTCCGTCTTTCAATAATACCTTTACCAATATTATTTCCTCCTTATTTTAATTAAATTATTAAAAATTAATGATTATTTAAATTCATCTCAATTTCTTTCTTTTATACAATAGCACTAATATATATAATAGCACAAAAGTTAGAAGTATCACAAGGAGTAAAATCGGATTACCATTTCCACCAGTTTTAATTTGTATCCAAAGCTCATCTAAAAGCTTATTTATATTCGATGGTAAATTAACAAATACTTGCGTGTTATTAATTATATCAGCATTGGGATAAAATATTTCATTATTTTTTACACTTTCATCTAATTGATTATATGCTTCTTTGTGAGGTGTAGAATATCCTGTATACTCTACGTTAGCTAAAGCTACATCTGTTCTACACATAAAGTTTATATACTTTTCTGCTTCACTTTTACGATTAGAACTTTTTGGTATACACATTGCATCAACAAATCTATTTGTACCATCCTTAGGAATAACGAATCCAATATTACTGTTACTTTTCTTCATCAGAACTGCATCTCCTGAATAGTAAGGAGCTAAAGCCGCTTCTTCATTCGCCATTTTGTCAAATATCTGGTCCATTACGTAAGCTTGTACAAAAGGTTTCTGCTGCTTCAATTTTTCCGCTGCGTTATACCAATCGTTTTCATTTTTACTATTTATTGAATTTCCTAATATAAAATGTGCTATTGCAAAGGCATCTCTTGCGTTGTCAAACATCAATATTTTACCTTTATATTTTTCATTCCAAAGTATATCCCAATTTATTTGCTCTTCCTTTTCATCTACTAATGATTTGTTATAAAATATTCCCATAAGTCCCCATGTATAAGGCACTGAATATTCGTTATTGAGATCATAGTCTAAATATTTAAATTTTTCATCTATCATATTATAATTAGGTACATTATTAAAATCGATTTTATGAAGCATATCATTTTCTATTAATTTAGATATCATATAATCAGACGGTATTATAACATCGTAATTAGCTCCTCCGCTCGATAGCTTTGCGAATAGCTCTTCATTACTTTGAAATGTTGTATAGTTTACTTTTATCCCAGTTTCTTTTGTAAATTCATTATTAACATTTAAGCTACCATCTCTACCATTAGAAATGTATTCTCCCCAATTGTATACATTTATTGTTACTTCTCCATTATCTCTTTTTATTCCACATCCTGAAACAAATATTAGTAGAAGCAAGATAAACAATATTCCTCTTTTTTTCACCTTTGCCTATCTCTCCTTTACATTTTTATCTTTTATTTGACGTAAATTTATAGCTATAAGCAAAGTTAATATGATTCCAAACAATAATGTTGACAGTGCATTTATTTCTGGACTAACCATTTTTCTTGTCATTGAATATATAGCTATCGGCAAAGTTTGAGTTGTACCGCTTGTAAAATAGCTTATTACAAAATCGTCAATAGACATAGTAAACGACATCATCATACCCGTAACTATTCCCGGTACAATCTCTGGCAGTACTACCTTAAAAAAAGCTTTTAAAGGATTACAACCTAAATCCTGAGCAGCTTCATAAAGGTTTGGATCCATCTGTCTTAGCTTCGGCATTACTGATAATACCACATAAGGTAAACAAAATGTTTTATGAGCTAAAATTAATGTTGTCATTCCGGGCTTCAATATACCAAATGAACGATTTATAAACACAAATAATAACATTAATGAAACTCCTGTTACTATCTCAGGATTAGCCATAGGTATATTTGTAACATTCATTATTATTCTTCTTGTCCACTTTTTAGATGAATTTATTCCAACTGCAGCTACCGTTCCAAGTATTGTGGCTAATAATGCCGATATCACCGCTATTATTAATGTATTTGATAATGCATTTAATATCTCTTGGTTTTGGAATAATTGGTTATACCACTTAAATGTAAACCCTGCCCAAACAGACCTACTTTTGGAATCATTAAATGAAAATGTTATTAATACAAAAATAGGTGCATATAGAAATAAAAATATTAAAAAAGTATAAATTTTACTAAATAATTTCATTATCACCTATCTCCTCTATACAATCAATCCACCATTACTATCTTCACTATCAAACTGATTCATTATACCTGTACATATCATAATCAATATCATTAAAATCAATGATATAGCTGAACCTAAATTAGGATTATATGCACTTCCTAAAAACTGCATTTCTATTAAATCTCCTATTAATAGGTTAGCTCCACCGCCAAGCATTTTAGATATTATAAATGTACTTACTGCTGGAACAAATACCATAGTTATTCCCGATATTATTCCGGGTAAGCTTAATGGTAATATAACCTTCAAAAATACTTTTAATCTATTCGCTCCTAAGTCTTGTGCTGCTTCTATAATGCTCGGATTAATTTTTTCAAGAACAGTATATATCGGCAAAATCATATATGGTAAAAAATTATACACCATTCCCAACACTATTGCACCACGAGTATTTATTAATTGCACTTTTCCTATACCAAGCAACGATAAAAAATTATTTATTAATCCATTATTTTCAAGTATCGTCATCCAAGCATAAGTTCTTAGTAGAAAGCTCATCCACATTGGTATCATTAATAAAACCAAGGCTACACTTTGATTACCTTGAGACATTTTAGATATAAAATATGCCATGGGATATCCAATGATTAAACATATAATAGTAGATATTCCACCTAGCCATATCGACCTCAAAACTACGTTTGAATACATACCTACGCTCAAAATATTTTCAATAGTAAACATTCCACTTGAATCCGTAAATGCAAATAACCCTACTAAGCACATGGGAACTATTACAAATATCAGCATCCATATTGAATATGGAGCTAAAATTATTCTATTTTTCAATTCTCAATTCCTTCTTCCACTTTGGAATGCTGTTCTTCATACATTTCATCACTAAATGCACTATAATCTCCAAACTCACCTGAATATTCTGATTTTTTCATAATGTGAATATCGTCAGGCTGTAGTATCATACCTATTGTATCTCCCTGAGCTTGGCTTTCAGTTGTTTGTATCATCCATTTAAAGCCATCTACGTCCACTATTATCTCATTATGTACTCCCTTAAATGTCACAGACGTAACTACCCCAGAAATATCGCCATTTTCCGGTGAAACAACGTCTATATCTTCAGGCCTTATTACTACGTCCACTGGTTCCCTAATACCAAACCCGCTATCCAGACATTTAAACTTCTTTCCTGCAAATTCAACTAAATAATTTTCTATCATCACTCCATCTATTATATTGCTCTCACCTATAAAATCTGCTACAAATGCATTTTTAGGTTCATTGTATATATCTTGAGGAGTTCCTATTTGCTGTATTTCTCCCTTATCCATAACAACCACTGTGTCTGACATAGAAAGTGCTTCCTCTTGGTCGTGCGTTACAAATATAAATGTAATTCCAGTTTGTTGCTGTATGTTCTTTAGCTCGACTTGCATATCTTTTCTAAGCTTTAAATCTAAAGCGCCTAAAGGCTCGTCCAACAATAGCACTTTAGGACGATTTGCCAGTGCCCTTGCTATTGCTATACGTTGTTGTTGTCCACCAGAAAGAGAAGTTATATTTCTTTTTTCAAATCCTGAAAGATTTACCATTTTCAGCATTTCTTTTACAGTTTTATCTATCTCTTCTTCAGATTTCTTTTGTATTCTCATTCCGAAAGCTACGTTTTCATAAACATTAAGATGAGGAAATAATGCATATTTTTGAAATATTGTATTTACTTCTCTTTTGTGTGCCGGAAGATTATTTAT
>CADBQS010000016.1 GCA_902796915.1 uncultured Ruminococcus sp. | reverse complement strand
GCAAATTTTACGCTATATGCTTTAATCTCATATACTCCCTCTTTCGCTGGGGCTGTATACAAACCATTATTATCGATTGTACCAGTATTTTTCTCAGCCATCTCCCAACGTACCTCTTGGCTAGCGGCTCCTTCAATGTGTGCCTCGAATCTTACTTTTTCAAGCGGCTTTACTCTCGTTGTATTCGGAGTTATTACTACTTTTATGTTTTCGTCTATTACTAAATCGTCTTCTTCTTGTTTCGTTTCTATCGGCTTAAATGCCCACCATCTTATGTCCACTGCTTGGGCGGTACATTTTTCTTGTAATCTTACTCCTATTCTTATTGTACCCTTTTCAGAGTTAGCTATCGCTGCAATTTGTACGTTTGGAGCTGATACTGTAATCTCTTTATCATTAAATATGCTTTTATCCCCAAATACAAGTAGTCCCTTGTCATCCGTAAGATAATTAGCCTTGTTATCTATTGCCGTCACTACCCCTACGTTTCCTTCCCCTAGTCCATGTACGAATTCATAAGAATAATATGTTTTTCCTACCTTTGGATTAAATCCAAGATTTATTCTCTCTACGCCAGTAACGATGTTATCGATTTTCGGTTCTGGCAATTCTTCTACTTCAGGATTCGGTTTCATTTCTACAAATTTCTTTCCGTCAATCTTTGGAGCCTTAACATTTTCTCTGTCCACAGCCTGTAATACGCTCATTAGTTCGTTACTGTACAGATATTGCTTGAACGGATGCTTTTCAAAATCTTCAATGAAATACGTAAGCTGATTCGTCACAACATGGAATTTCGCCAAGTATATGTCCTTACCATCTACCTTATCTATAATTTCATCAAAATGCTTCGCATAGTAATCGTTTATTACTAAATCTCTAATCGGAGTTTCTTTTATTGTTACAGGTACTTCCACATCTTGTTCTATTTTATATTCATCTGTACCTATCTTCAAATTAAATGAGTCCTTATTTATTATTAATTTTGAAAGAGCATCAGTATTGGCATTACAGTACATATAAAATTCAGTTTTTTCTATTTTATACGTTGATATTTCAGTTTCTTGATATTCTATCTCCAAATTATCTTTGTTATCTGTTGTGCTGAAAAATTCTCCACCTATTTTAAAGTTATAATTTACAGGGGCTTCTACGTTCTCTTTTTCAAATATAACCGTTATTTTTACGCATTTATCAGGATTTGCATATTTTGAAACCTCAAGATTTATCTTTATGCCATTTTTGTTGTAAACATTTACTCTTTGATTTACAAGGCTATAAAGGCTAAGCTCTTGTTCGTCTGGCGCTAAAGGAGTTAAGAAAAGTTCATAACTCTCTCCTATTCTATTAAATTCCTCGCTCACCCCACTGTTTTTACCAGATCCTGCAACGGAAAACGTAGTTTCTTTAAGATTTTCTTTATACCTTATGCAAAGATACAATATTCCTTTATCCTTGTTCTCCTCGAATCCTTTTATAACATTTAAACGTCTTATGCATGGATCAGACACCACGATTTCTCTTCCCATATAATCAAGAGCCATACCTGTTTCCAATGAAAACGTTTTATTATCTACTAATATCAAATCCAACCCAGATACTATTCCTACTCCGTTTAGCATCCTATTCCCTAAACGTCTTTTAGAGTTAAAATATACTTGTTCGCTTTCGAAGTCCCTTACTGTCATGAGCTTACCAAAGAAATAATGGTTTCGCTCACATGTATAATATTGTTTAGTATTCATAATAGTCCCTCTTTCTTCGTAAATTCATTTTCCTTTAGTAGCTTCATAACTACTTTTTATCAACTAAAACTAGCGTATTAGAATCTGGATAGTTATTTCCAATTACCATCTCTTCATTTTTTGCAATATATGAATTTATACCCAGATAGCAGTGATGCCCCAAATATATCTTATTTGTAAGTACTACCAAATTGCATATACAGTCTATTGGCTTTACACTATTTATTACTCTTATAAGTTCTACATATTCTTCTGATGATTTAACATCTTTTTCGTTTAATATTACAGTAAACATAAAGCCGTTATCTCCAAACAATTGGTCTATTTCATCCTTATTTTTACTATAATATTGATTTTCTTTTATATCAAATTTCTCCACTATTATTGGTTCCACACCTACGTAAGATTTTACAATCTTAGCTACAGCTCTTTTTGTACCTTTCATTTTATAAATCTTAACTGCTTCATTTATTAGAATTCGTAATTTAGATTCTCCCCAAATTGATGTATCTTTTATAGAAAACCAATCTGCAAGCCAATTCAAAAAATCTTTGTTAGTCGTATTAGGGTCAAAATTCATTGGAGTAAAATCTATTCTGTCTTCCAAATCAACATATATATTTTGAAATATTCCCATGAATCTCGGCAAGAACGAATCTTTTTCTAATTTTTCTCTATATATTTCTGGTAAATAATCCACAAATGAAACTCTCGGATATTCTATCTTCATGCTCTCTATTTTTGTTATAGATTTACTATAATTTATAAGCTCAATACATATCCAAAGATACCTTCCAACTTGGTCAAACATAAGTACATCATTTGGATTCTCATATAATTTTGCACCTATGTAGTCAAACATATCTACCTTTCGGTTTATATCAATATTTTGGTCAGAAATATATTCGTCTATATCTATCCTATTCATCCCTTTTCCGTCGGTAGATGGTACTAAGGTTTCTTTACTATCACTTGCATAAACTTTAAGCTTCATTACTCCATTTGAAGGTATATCAGCCTTTATTCTAAGTCTGTGCCAAGCCGTTTCTAGCTCGTTACTGTCAAAAGATTTAGAAATATACACCCCATTTTCTCCGCTTTTATTTTCAGATATTAATATATCGTCTTTGAATCCTACGTGGGATAGTACACTCCTATCTTTCCAATCATCTTCTCTATTAATTACTATACTCTTTGCTCCAGATGCCAAATCATCACCCCCTTAATCTCTGTAAATATCCGAATCTCTCAGAATATTCATATTTATTTCTTTTATATAATAAGAGCCGTTTGGCGGTACTATAATATCCTCAGAAACTGTCTTTTCTATATAATTGCCTATTGGAGTAATAAAAAGCTTATTCATATTAGATATATAATCAAGTCTATCGAGCATACCAAACAAATCGCCAAAATGCAACGTACTTCCTAAGTCTAAATTTAAAGCCTCTATGAACCTTTCTATACTTTTCTCTATTAATTTATCCTTTTCACGATAAAACGAATTTACTACTACTTCTCCACTTATTATGAGTCCTATATATTCGGGACAAACTACTTTTACTTTTGTATTTATAAGCCTATATTTGTCTATTTGATTCATAATATTTCTTTCATAACTTTTGGGTAGCTTTTGTTCTATTCTCTCGTTCCATTTTACGGCTACGGTTATACAATTTTGTCTGTCACAATCTTCTCCCGGCATATAATTAGGTAATATTTTAACATTTTGAAAAATCAATCCGGGTGTTTTATGAACTATTTTTTCAAAATCTCTCAGCGTTACAGCTCTTCCACTATCTCTAAATATATCAGAGGCTCTAGCTTGTGCATGTTCTATGGTTTCATCATCTCGCCCACCGTTGGCTTTCGTTACTTGCGTTATTCTTGTCTTTGATAGAGTAGTGTCTTTAGTTTCTACCTTGTTTATCATACCCTTTTTTACGTTTGAATCTTCTCCTCTACAATAAATGAGCCTAGTAAGCTTAATACTGTTTTCTATCCTTCTTGGAGCAACTCCAACCTCATGGTTACCGAATATTATCATTTCTCTTTCGTGATTTAATATATAATGCTTATCATATTTTGTAGAAGAAAAGAAATCGTCTACTCTTTCCCATTCATCAAATACTAAATCATCATCATTTTTTCTTCCTACCATTAATTCAAAGCCATCATAAAGAACTTCTTTATCCCTAAATTCTATAACTTGTCCAGATGTACCAGTTCCACTTCCAAGAACCATTCTATTTCTTAACAGCTTATCAAAGAATACAAATTTAATAACGTCTTCTTCTGGTGCAAAATCATTAATCTCATCTTTAAAATTACTCAAATCTAATATTATGCTATTACCTACTCTGCTTTTCGCGACCTTAAAATCGTTTGTTTGTACCCAAGCCCCTTGCCTATTAATATACACCTCGTGCATACCGTTTATCGCCAAGTTATCTTTAATTTGGGCTTTCATATTTTTATTTATATCTTTTCTTTTTATTATAACATTATCGCATACAGTATATCTTTGACAGACCTCAAAAACATTAGTAAGTATATTAGTAATTCTAGGTGGAAAATCGTATTCTTCATTAAGTAACGTACATCTGAGAGAATATAATCCGTTATTCGATTCCATACTCCCGTTTATCTTAAATCGTATATCTCCTGAAAAGATAAATTTACATGTATTATCTGTTAATACATCCAATCTATGCCAGCCTAAAATTCCATTTTCAATGCCGTAATATTCCCAAAGAACCTCTGCCATATCCAAAAATTCATCGGAGTCCTCCACCGGAGTTCTTATTAACCCCTTTTCAAGGAATACTTCAAAATATAGATTAATAATCTCATTAGATACAAACGGTCTGTCAAAATTTATTGTAATTTTTCTTGTAAGATTTTTATCTACAGTTCTAAACTTATCTCCAAACAAGCCAAACTTTCTATTGCCATCAAATTTATAATATTCACAAAGCATAGAGTAATCCGGATTTTCAAATATTACGTTAACTATATCCGCACTCGTTAAAAATTGTGGCTCTAAATTTTCAAATGGCATTCTCCCCGCAAGCCATCTTAATCCCCTAGGTATACTTATATCTTTTTCTAAGTCCGATACTTGTATTAAAGCTTTAGCCCCTCGATTCTTATACGGCTGTACGTTCAAAAGCTTCAAAAATTTTCTCTTTACTCCCGGAGATATTCTGTTAAGATATTCATGCTGTACGGATTTTAACCATGAAAACAATTCTAATAATGTTATACCCGGATCGGATTCTTGTTGATTTGTCCATTCATCGTTTAAATATACTATTTTTCTTCTCGCTTCCTCGAATATCTCATTTAAAGACTGGTCATTAAGATTTTCTAAATTTATCACTTTCTCACCCTCTTTCCTAATCTATACTTATTCTTATATCAGGTTCTCCAAATATTGGTACTACAAATGGTTTTTCTTTTACTTTATCAAATTCTATTTCATCTTTTCCTGATTTTGTTACTATTTTTGTAAATATATTAATATTCTTTATCCACTTTATATTCCTAACATTTTTTATATAGTTATATATAAATTCTTTTCTGGGGAATTCTCCTATATTCCAACCTCTACCTGAAAAGTTTCCGCTAATAGGATTTAAAAACTTTTCCAGCTTACTTCTTATTCCCTTATGAACCTCTTGGTAAAGATTAAAATCTCCTATAACAACATCTATAGTTATGCATGTTTCAACGTATTCTACTTCAAATATCCTTACTTTTGAAGTTTTTGCTAACGTAAGTGAAGATTTTTCATCAATAAATTGCCATATCTTGTTTTTTATTCCCTGGAATTTTTCGTATCCTTGCATATAATTTCTTGGTAATACAGCTATGGACATTAATCCCATACACTCCTTACCGTTTTCATCTACGTGTGATTTGCATTTTACTTTATATATATTTCTATCATTATATTTTATTGAATCCTCGTAATCCGAAAGAGATACTAATCTATTTCCTCCAGCTACTTGTCCAAATATTCTGCTCGCAGCTCTATCGATAGTTTCCTTATCTATTCCACCCATTATGGGTTTCAAATTATTAACACTCTGTACATTCGGAATTAATTTTACAAAATCGGTTACTTTCTTGGCATCTATATTGCCATCGCTACCATTACATACAGCATAACTTATACATATACTATCTGTTTGCTGCACCGGAGGTATTTTGCCATTCTTACCATCACCAAAAAGTATTTCACCTCTGGAATAATCAACTTCATATACTCTATCGCTTACTCCTGCATTCACAAGGTTTGGTATCGGTTCCCATTTTATCCAGAGTTTAGTTAAAATCCCTAAATCATCATATTCAGGTCTTGAACCTTTTAATGGTAACTTTAAATAGAGTTCTTGTTCTTTTGTAGACATTCTGTCCAATTCATTTACCCATACTTCTATATTTGACGCATTAGGTAATGATAACTTACACAACTTATTTTCTTCATTAGGTAATATAGAAAAATATTCAGGTTCTAGAGTTTCCCTTTGCACTACCTTAACGGAATTGAATACTATATCCCTTATTACAGGACGGTTCTTTATTTCATTGTCTTCATGATACTTTCCATCAAGATTTAATGCTCTTAAAAAATATCCCTCATGGCCAAACATCTTTACACTTTTAAAATCATTCTTACCTATCATAGTTATAGTTTCACTATGTGAAAAATCATCTGTAAGATCCATAACATCTATGTGTTTCCAAGTATATCCGCCTTTATTATCGTCTGCACAATACTCCCATTTTAGCGTTGGATTGTATCTATTTATGCCGCTTTCAACTTCTATAAACATTCTTACTGTGCCCTCATAAAGGGGTTGACTCAAACAAAGATACATTGCCGGAAAATCATGTAATTCCTGCTTTAAAAGCTTTACTATTCCATTTTGATAAACTGTCAATGGATATTCATTCATATTAGACTTAACCATAATTTCACGACAAATATGGCCTTCTTCGCTATATTCATATTTTATATCAACATTATGAATATATGGTGATACATAATTAGCAAAACTATCTAATCTATTTTTCATCTTTGTTATTCTTGCCCTTATAAAATGTGCCTCGTCAGAAGTCACTTCTATTGCACTCATATTCTCAGGGCACTTAAAGCTAATTGTACGCTTGAGTTGTTTCATTCGTTCACCGTCTAAGCTAAATGCCTTACTCGCATTTTCATTTACATTTAATCTAGACCAACCATTTCCATTCCAATATTCCCACACTACTTCTTCTATAGAAATATCCGATGGCTGCATTTCAGCAAAATCAGATGGACCCATTATGCTTTTATAGTGTCTTGCCCTCATATGTTCTGGGATTTCGCTTTCGATCTTAATAAATTGCATATCTATATCAATTGTTATATCAGAGCCTTTCTTCGTGAAAGCCTCTTCTGACGTAAAATAAAACGAATCATATACTATATATCTTTCGCCAAATGGGAAAAAATCCTTTTTTTCTAATTCCTCGTCATTCTTCGCTGCAAAATCTAAATGCAAATTAACTGATTTTGTTTTATATCTTATATCTGTTATATCTATATCATCTTCAGGCATCTTATTTAAAACACAACGTATATAACGGGATTTTTTACCCATTACCTCCGTTTCTTTACTAGGACCATCAAATACTAGAGTTACTCCTCCTTCTATTTTACTAATGTTTTTAATATTTTGCCAAGCTTTTCCGTCGTAATATTGCCATGTTACGTTTTCTTTATCTGAAAAAATATCAGCAAATTTTTTTTCTATATTTTTAGATATACTATTATAAAATAAAAATGTTATATTAGATTTTTTCATATCAAAAATCATATCGTCTTCAAAATACAATTCATGTTTCTGTAAATTTTCATACGATATTACATCAAATATTCTAAACGGTTCCATTTTAGCACTTTCGCTATCTTCAGCACTTTCATCAGACGTATAAGTATTTACTATTCTATCATATTTACCATCTGTAAAAACTACTCCTTTTAACTTAGAACCTACTGCAAATAAGTTATCCTGAGTTTCAAAAATTACGTTTCCTTCTTCCGTATTCGCAACTGCAGATATTTTAGAGCCTTTTGGTATATAAGCCCCCTTATGGTTACTCATTACCTCGACAGTGACCATTCCCTCCGAGGCTGAAGCGGGTCTTAGCTTTGTACCAAGCATATTTAAAAATGTAAGATAATAATTATAAGAAGTTTTATTATATCTGCTTATCGTATCTTCCATCATGTTACTAAACACCTTAGCAAATACCGCTCCAAAATCAGAACTGTTAGCATCGAAATTCCATTCCGATGTATATTGATTTGCTAAATTTTTTACTTCATCCAAAATATCGTTAGAATCTCTTGAATCAAGCTTCGGTATTCTGCTCATTTCTATTATCCCTCCACATTACTTCCTTACACTTTATCCGTCAGGCTCTTAACAATTCTTTCTTGAATTGGATATATATCCGTCATATAATCTATAAATACCTCAACCTTAGACACTGTTCCTTGCGAAGCCTTTACTGATACATTTATATCCTTTATGTGTGACTCCCACAGCTTTAAAGACCTCGTAATAGAGCTCTTTAGCCTTGATATCATTGTTGGGTCAACTATTTCGAACATGAAAGATCTAATATCTGTACCAAAATTAGGATAAATCTTCCTTTCAAATTGCGATGTTTCTAATATTATCCTCACTGATTGTTTTATATTTTCATTATCTTCTACGGTCATTATCTTACCTGTATTACTGTCTATTTGTATAGGAAATTTCCATCCCTTTAATTTAGCCATGTGAATCACCCCTTAAAATTTAATTAATTATCCAATCTGTGTCATATTTCCCTTAAATGCTGCTGTCCCCGTTGCTTGAGCATTTAGCTGACCCTGTGCCTTTATATCTATTTTCGCTCCCTCTAGCGTTGCACCAGAATTTCCTTTGCCGCTCCAATTTGCCTGTGCTTCAAGTTTAACGTCTTTAGCCGAAACTGTTAATGCTCCTTGTTTACTATTTAATGTAAGCCCCTTGCCATCTTCCAATACCATTGTGTCCTGATTTGCTGTAAAACTTATTTTCTTTTTAGCTGTAATAGCTACTTCTCCATTTTTCATATCTATTTTTAGAAATGTTTTTTTGTCCTTATCAGTCACATTAATAACTTCGTTTTCATTGTCTATTTGTAATTCTATATCTTTAGATGTTTTTAAAGAAATTTTTTGTTTGTCTTTTGTCTCATCCATAAGAATAGTCGTTTGCCCTTTAGTAATAATCTGAACTTTATCATTTTTATCATCGATAATCAACTTTGGTTTATCTACTCCATCATAAATACAACCAAGCACATAAGCATCGTCAAAATTTCTTCCACTATACAATACTAAAACCTTATCTCCTACATTAGGTATACAAACAGCTCCGTATTCCTTACTTGCTAGAAATGATAAAACTGGTATGTACGGAGTCACTATTTCCAACTGCGGTATAGATACTTGTACCTTATTTTCCTTATCTGGATCTTTTATGTCTTTCACAAAACCATTTATAAAGCTTGCAAACTTGTTAGAACCCATGCCATCTTCACCACCTAAAATAAACTCGAACCAGAATTATATTTACTAGCGTTTATATATATTTCCGAATCAAAAGTATGATCATTAAAATTAGCCATATGCTTTATTTTTGTAACTATATAACTATTATCTATTGGTTTTCCATATCCAGTTAATTTAACACCAGAACCTAAACAAATAGAATGATTCCCTACTGATTCTATTTTTCCCTCTACTAACTTTAAAGCTTTCAATGTAAAATATGCCTCAGCACGAGCTTTCGCTTCCTCTTTACTTGATATAGAATTATCGTATATAATTACTTCGTTTTCTCCACCAAGATTACTTGTAATTTTACCGGCATCCGTACCACTGCCTATGCTTTCACCAGAAGTAGCACTTCCCTTAATTGGTTTTTCAATATCTTTACTATTAGAACCTATTACAGTTACTTTCTTGGGTATTCCCCACATATTTACAGATACACTTAATTTCCTTATTCCCTGGTCCGTACCAATACTATATTCAGAACTTGAATTACTTTTCACATCAGTTAAATTTAACTTCCCGCGATCTACATAAAACAGGGCACCAATTCTCTCAGACATATTTTTCACAAATTCAAAATCACTTTCTCCGTTTTGATATATAGCAGTCTCCGTCTGTGATTCTCCTGATACGCTTATTTTAGTACTTTTAAACTTACTTTTATATCCCTTAATTGTATCACTAGCTGCATCAGAATATTTCTTTTTATCTTTTTTTAATTCTGTAGATCTACTCGACATCATCCATATTTTACCGTCTGTCGCTTGAATAATAGCTTCTTGATTGGCTTGTTCATCAACATTAATTTCTAATGACGATATATAGCCTTCAAAGACTACATCGCTTTTTTCTTTTCCCGAAACAAGATATCCCAAACAAACCTTTACCTTTTCTCCAGCTTTAATCTTAGTAAGATCTTTCGATAATTCCAACTTTTTGTTAGAACCGTTTTTAAGAGTCTTGATCGTTATATTACATATACTAGCTTCGCCCCAAACAGATGCCTCCATATCAAAACTCGAAAAAAATGCCGTATCTGATTTCCACTTAGAACCTCCAATGTATAAACTTCCAGCTGGCATAGCACAACCGTCGTAATTTTTCACAAATGATGACCAATCTGTCCCCATCAAACTCCCCCCAAAACTATTAAAAGGTACATTAAAGCTAGTTGACATTCCAGCAGCAGCTAAACTTACCAGTATTCCTCCAGAAGAACCTGACGTAGATGTTGAAGCCTGATTCCCCGATGTATTATTAGTAAATTCTTGAGTACTATTCCCCGTCTCTTCACCCGATTCTACATCGTTATTTGGAAATCCATTATCATCTGCCATGTGTCTTCCACCTTTTATATAAATTTTATACTATGCCGCTTCTTCTACGATCCATTCTCATTTTGTTTTCAACTTTATTTAATATCATTTTAGATATATTATCAAATTTTATATTACTAATATAAGATTGCACTATTTTCTCTACTTCTTTTTTAGTTATTCCAGGTTCCTTATTTTTCTTATCCTTCGTCCCAAATTCAAATGGTACGTTGCGATTTTCTATAGTTTTTGGAACTTCTCTTATATTTTTTCTATTGTCGCTATTACTTGATTCTTTTTTATTATTCTCTATTTCAGGTAATTTTATCGGTTTCTTATATACTATATCTTGTTTACCTAATTTTTCATGAAAATTATCTATATTAACAACACGGTTATCCCTTACTATACGCTCTCTACCTACGTCTTCTACCATATCGTTATAATAAACTCTCTGGTTTTCAACTGTATTATTATAGATATTATTTTCTTGAACTACTGTTCTTTCATCCCTGATTACTTCTGGAGATAATAAATTGATTTTCTTACTCGGAATAAATTTATCTACGTTATAAACATTTGTTATGTTCTTCTTGAGAACTGGAGGTACAAAATAGCCTATATCTTCGCTATACTTTTTCTCTATTATATTATAAACCTTCTGTGCTACCTTTACTTTATCTTTTACTTCATTTACGATAGATAAATTCTCTATAATACTTTCTGAAACTTCTTTTACTTTATTATTAAGTACATTTTCGTTTATTATATTTTTATTTACTAAAAGCGTATCTTTATTAATAATTACTTCATTTTCAAAAGTATTTCTAGACTTAATATTTTCCTGCTTTAACAAGATATTATTTATATTTTTAATCTTGTTCCTTACAGTATTTACAATAGAAGAATTGCTTATAATTTTTTCAGATATATTATTTATCTTTTCATTAATAGTATCTTCATTTAATGTAGACCCAAGTTTTCTTATTATCCTCTCTTGATTATTAACATCTCTATTCACAATATTCTTGGTTTCTAATACTTTGTTTGTTGTATTTATTAATCTATCATGAATATTTGTTCTTATATCGTCAAGTACCTTTACTCTATTTAAAATCTTATTTTCTAATAATTTATTATCCGTATTTACTTTGCTGCGATACTTCTTTTCTATATTTTGAGTTACGGATTGTTCTTTTATATTTTGTAAATCAAGCTCGATATTCTCTATTTGAGATTTATTTATGTTTTGACGATTTATTAAATTTTTATCTACAACTATATTCTTTATGGATTTACTATCAATTACATTTGATTCAATCTGATTATAGCGATTTTTTACTCTATTTTCTATTTCTTTATTAATTATAGTATTTTTAATTGAAGTGTCAATATTAAAAATCTTGTTTTTATACTTTTTTTCGATATTTTCTTCTAAAAAATTCTTATCTTGTTTTATTATTTCTTCTAAATATTCTTCTTGTGATATGTTTTTAATATCTTTTTTATTTATAAGATTAGTTTTATTAACAAATCTATCATTAATAACATTTTTAATGCTCTCGGAATTTAAAATATTATTACTCGATAATATGTTTCTATTTACTTTAAATAATTTAGTATATTTTTTTTGTATATTATCTAAATTCGTTATATTCTGATTATACGTTTTCTCTAGGCTGGAATCTACTATGCGATTATGTACTCTACTTATTGCTTTACTGTATTCTTCTATACTTCTTTTGTTTATTATCTCATTATCAGCAAATTCGTTAAGTATTGAATAATTATTTAATAGTACTTTATTTACCGTCTTATTCGCAAGATTATTATAATGAGTTATAATCTTATTTTCTTTTATAATATCTTCTGTAATGTTACCTTTGAGTAATTTATTTACGTCTACGTTTGTAACATTTCTTTTTGTTATCTTCTTATCTTTGGCAAGAGTTTCTTTATAATATTTATTTATCTCTTCTTTTATATTTATTTTCTCTTGTTGTTTTAAAAGTATATTCTCATTTTCTGAATATACTTCACTTATGTTCTTTCTATTTATTAAATCAACTTGTACGTCTCTACTGCTTGAATAAATATTTTGTTCTTTATTATACAATATCTTTGCGTATTTGTTTAATAAGCTGGTTTCAAATTTATTAATTTCATTATGTAAACTTATAATATCGCGAGATTTAATGAGCTTATTACTAAATACATTACTTACGTT
>CADBQS010000015.1 GCA_902796915.1 uncultured Ruminococcus sp. | reverse complement strand
TACTTTCAGTTTAGCACACTAGGCTGTTTTTTCACCGGTTAACCTTTTTAGAACCACGCGACTATCGCGTGGTTTTCTATATACAACTAAAGGACCTATTTAAAATAGGCCCTTTATATATGTAAATAATTATTTATTTTAGTTTATTTTTTTTATTATGTGTGATAATATTATATTATTATTTTTTCAAATATTATATGTACTTGTATATTATATAATAAACGATCTATAAGGAGCTGATAAATTTGCAAAACAAACATACACTTTTCTCAAAATATATTGAAAATATCAAAAAACAAATTAAAAAAGATAAATTTACTTTTTTAGTTTATGTAATACTTAGATTATTTGTATTATACTCAATTATTAGTTCAATCACAAGAAAAGATTATGAAAGTATCTTTGTCTGCATACTTTCATTAATACTATTTATGGTACCTTCATTTATTGAGAAAAAATTAGGAATAGAATTACCCTCTACTTTAGAAATCATAATATTATTATTTATATTTTGTTCGGAAATCCTCGGAGAACTACAGTGTTATTATATTAAATTTCCTTATTGGGACACTATGTTACATACCGTAAATGGGTTTATATGTGCAGCCGTGGGATTTGCTTTAGTTGATATATTAAATAATAATAAAAATATTAAATTCAAATTATCTCCTCTATTTCTGTCAATTGTAGCATTTTGCTTTTCCATGACTATTGGAGTTTTATGGGAATTTTTTGAATTTGGCTGTGATGCAGTATTACACACAGATATGCAAAAAGATACTATTGTTCACTCTATATCATCTGTAACGCTTGACAAAACAAATACTAATACTCCGATTATAATTAACGATATTAAAGAAGTTAGCGTAAATGGTGAAAAATTAGATATTGACGGTTATTTGGATATTGGGCTTATCGATACAATGAAAGATTTATTTGTTAATTTTATAGGTGCAATTGTATTCAGCATAATAGGCTATTTCTACGTAAAAAATCGAGGTAAAGGTAAATTTGCTAGTAAATTTATACCTAAATTAATAGACAAAACAGATTCAGAGCATGATATCGAAAATTAAATTTTATAGCACGGAGGAATTATGTCCGAAGAAAATTTATTGTTAATAGAAGGATACATTGAACAAATAATATTTAGAAATGAACAAAATGGATACACAGTATTATCATTGTCTGTAGATGATAATACTGTAACTTTAGTGGGAAATATGCCATTTGTAAATTCAGGAGAAAAGTTATCTGCCAAAGGGTATTGGAAAGAACATTCTAACTTTGGTTTACAATTTAACGTACAAAGTTATTCTCGTACCTTGCCAACATCGAGTGAAATGATATTAAAATATTTATCTTCAGGTATAATAAAAGGTTTGGGACCGGCTACAGCCGAAAAAATAGTTAATTTCCTTGGCGATGATGCATTAAATATTTTAGAGAAAAATCCTCAGAAAATTTATGAAATAAAAGGCATACCTAAAAGTAGATGTAAAAAAATAATAGATGAACTTAATAACTTTTGGGGTATAAACCTTATTATGAGTGAATTAGATGAATATGGTATTTCTACTGAAGAATCAATAAGAATATGGAAATGTTTCGGACAAAATTCTATTAATTTAATCAATCAAAATCCTTATATTATATGCAGTGAAGGTATAGATATAGATTTCGAGAAAGCAGATTTAATTGCTCAAAAGAACAGTATTCCCATAGATAATATTAATAGAATTAAATCGGGAATTATATACATTATAAATTATAACTTAAATAACGGCCACACTTGCTTACCTAAAAGTAAATTAATGGAAGCTGCGTCCAAATTTTTAAATGTAGATATTAATACTGTAGAAAATACTACTAATCAATTAATAAGTAACTCTGAAATATCATATGAAAATTTTAATGAAATTGATTTTTTATTCTCTAATCAAATGCACAGCGCTGAAGTTTACTGTGCACAAAGGTTACATATGATTTTAAAATATCCTCCAAAAAGCATAACTAATATAAGTAATGAAATTAGTAATATAGAAAAAAAATATAGTATAAAATATGCAAAAATGCAAAAACTAGCAATCTCACAAGCACTTGAAAAAGGCATATTAGTCCTTACAGGAGGACCTGGCACTGGTAAAACAACTACTCTCATGGCTATTATTGATATTCTTGAAACAAATGGAGATAAAGTACTTCTTTGTGCTCCAACAGGGAGAGCAGCACAGAGAATGTCTGAGGTTACAAAAAGAGATGCTAAAACTGTACACAGAATGCTTGAGGTTGGATGGGATTCTAATAATAAACCATCATTTCATAGAAATGAATCTAATTTATTGGATTGTGATACGTTAATAATAGACGAATTATCTATGGTTGATTTACTCTTATTTGAAGGTATTTTGAGAGCATTACCTTTAGGATGTAGAATTATAATGGTTGGCGATACTAATCAATTACCTTCTGTTGGAGCCGGTAATGTTTTGGGTGATTTAATAGATTCTGGGATTATCCCTACTGTACAACTTAATGAAATTTTCAGACAATCACAAAAAAGTTTAATAGTTACCAACTCACACAAAATAGTTCAAGGAAAAATGCCTACTTTGAATATTAAAAATAATGATTTTTTCTTTTTATCTTATAATAATCCTGAAAAAATAAAAAATACAGTTATTGATTTATTTTATAAAAGGCTTCCCTTAGCTTACGGTTATTCTGCTATTAATGATATACAAATAATTTGTCCAAGCAGAAAAGGAACTTTAGGTACAAGTGCATTAAATCAAATTATTCAAAACATAATTAATCCAAAATCCGATGGAAAAAAAGAAATTATTATTAATGGTACTTTACTCAGAGAATATGATAAAGTTATGCAAACTAAAAATAATTATGATATATACTGGGAAAAAGAAGATAAATCTAATGGACAAGGTATATTTAATGGTGATGTCGGATTTATTATCGAAATAGATAAGGTTACATCAAATATTGCCGTAAGATTGGACGATAAAATCGCAATATATAGCTTTGAAAATGCCCGTGACTTACAATTAGCTTACGCAATTACTGTTCATAAAAGTCAAGGCAATGAATTTAATGCTGTTATCATGCCTTTATTCGGTAGTAACCCTTTACTCAATTACAGAAACCTTTTTTATACTGCTGTAACTCGTGCAAAAAATATGATTATATTAGTAGGTAATGAATCTACTATACACCAAATGGTTAAAAATGATAAAAAAACTAAAAGATTTTCTGGGTTGAAAAATTTATTAATTCAATGATTTTAAGTCTTATTATATTTAAAAATAAACAAAAACACCTTACATTTAAAGTTGTTTATGTTATAATTATTGTGCAAACTTCAATTAAATTATAATTTTAGGAGGAATTAAAATGAAACCAAAATCAGATTTTTGTATCGCTTGTCATGCATCAGGTTTGAAGCAGGGTCTTTGTTCTATACAAATAAACAATGCTGGGAACCAATATGGTGAACTTATTAAAAAATAAAACCCTTTTCGTGCACCCGCACGTGGCGACAGTTTCCCTCATAGAACTTTTTCGTCCAGTTTTCCGATGGATGACTATTCTCAAGTAGATATTCAAGTTAAAAATTTAGAAGATGCCCAAAAATATATAATCTTCTTTTAGAAGCGGGGATGAATTCCGATTCTCAGCAGCTTACCACTCTGTCAAATGCCGCAATAGCATACATGGGACTGGGACAGTGAAAAAAACAGGAAGTACACAATCTATGTACTTCCTGTTTTTTTATATATAGAAAACCACGCGATAGTCGCGTGATTCAAAGAATAAACAAAAAATAAATATCCACCCACTATGCGGGTGGATATTTATTAGAATACTTTCTAATATAAACAAGTTATTTAACTTCTTTTTACTATAATTTTTCTTACTGCTTTATATAATTCCATAGCCGGTAAAGTTGCAAGGCCTAAGGCAATACCTATAACATAAACATATATTGGGAGAGTTTCTAAACCAAAAATTATAGATAATGGCGTACAAAATGCTATAAATACAAGTAATAATGACACTACGGCTCCTTTATTTAAGCTACTATTAGTAAATAATCCCGTTTTAAATATTGATTGCATAGAACGCATGCTAAAAGTTTGTATTACCTCCGATACTGATACTATAAAAAATGCTATTGTCTGTCCTCCTGCTACTGTACCTGTAACGTTTCTACCTATAAAAAAACCTATCAACGTAAATAAAGCAATCATACATCCTTCAAAATTTACAAGATAACTCATGCCATTAGCAAATATACTCTCATCTTTTGATTTAGGTTTATGTTTCATTATATCTTTTTCTATTTTTTCCATGCCTAGTGCAATAGCTGGTAAAGTATCTGTTACAAGATTTATCCATAGTAATTGCATTGGAGCTAATGGGCTGCAATGCCAAATCATCATACATATAAACACTGCCAACACTTCAGCTACACTCGTACCAACTAGAAATGCAACTACTTTTCTTATATTATCGTATATTCCTCTTCCTTCTTTTACTGCATTTACTATTGTTGCAAAATTGTCATCTGTAAGAGTTATATCTGATGCATTTTTAGCTACATCCGTACCTGTTATTCCCATAGAACATCCTACATCCGCTGCTTTCAATGCCGGAGCATCATTTACTCCATCGCCTGTCATAGCAACTACTTCTCCCTTACTTTGCAGAATTTTTACGATTCTTATCTTATCCTGTGGCGATACTCTCGCACATACGGATATATTATCAATTTCATTTTTTAACTCTTCATCTGTCATATCATTAAGTTCTTTACCAGTTACCGCACTTTCTCCATCTTTTAATATTCCTATGTCTTTAGCTATTGCAGATGCAGTTAAAATATGGTCTCCTGTAATCATAATTGGTTTTATTCCAGCCTCTCGGCATACTTTTATTGCCTCTTTTGCCTCTGGGCGCGGTGGATCTATTATTCCGAACAAACCTAAGAAAGTTAGATTATTTTCCATATCTTCTTGAGTAATTACCTCAGGAATCTCATCTATCTCTTTATAAGCAATTGCTAATACTCTAAGAGCTTGTTTACTCATTTTATCACTCATGGTACGTGCAGAATCCATATCACCTTTAACACAGAGCTTTATAAGATGATCAAATGCCCCTTTTACTATTACTATCTTTTTACCATTTACATCATTTATTGTTGTCATCAATTTTCTTTCTGAATCAAACGGTATTTCTCCTAATCTGGGATAACTTTTATTAATCTCATCCTTTTCTATTCCATTATTATGTGCTGCAAGTACAAGAGATGTTTCTGTTGGGTCTCCCATGTGTTTTTCTTTCCCATTTTCAAATGTTATATATCCATCTGAACACAATAAAGCATACAATAATATATCCTTTACTTCTTTTGAATTATTTGTAGAAGCAGCTTCCAAATCTTCTTTACCGTCTATATAAATCTTTTTAAGTGTCATGCGATTTTGTGTCAATGTACCTGTCTTATCTGAACATATAAACGAAGCACTACCGAGTGTTTCCACGGCTGGAAGCTTTCTTATTATTGCATTACATTTTACCATACGCTGCACTCCTATTGAAAGCACAATAGTTATTATAGCCGGTAAACTCTCAGGTACGGCTGACACTGCTAAAGATACCGCTGTCATAAATACTTCAAGTAAAGGTATCCCATTCATTAACCCTACCATAAAAACTACTATACAGACACCGATAATTGCTAAACCTAACTTCTTACTAAACTTAGCTATTTTGCTTTGCAAAGGAGTTTTCATATTTACTTCATTACTTAGCAAGCCTGCTATCTTTCCTATTTCTGTGTTCATTCCTGTTGCCGTTACTATTGCCGTAGCATGTCCATAAGTTATAGAGCATCCTGAAAACACCATATTATCTCTGTCACCTATTGAAGCTTTTTCTTCCACAATAGCATTAGCATCTTTCTCTGCCGGTACGGATTCTCCCGTCAGAGATGATTCATCTGATTTAAGTGAAAATGATGTTATTAATCTTGCATCAGCTGGTACAAAGTCTCCTGCCTCAAGTAATATTATATCCCCTATTACAACTTCAGAAGCATTAATATCCTTTTTTACTCCATCCCTTATAACTTTAGCATGCGGGGCAGAAAGTTTTTTCAACGCTTTAAGGGATTTTTCCGCTTTATTTTCTTGTAAAATACCAATTACAGCATTTAAAAATACAACTAACAATATTAAAATCGGCTCTAAAAATTCAGAAGTTTCTCCACTATGAAAAGCTGTAAAAAAAGATATCACAGCTGCAATAATTAATATAATTATCAATACATCCTTAAACTGGTCCATAAACCTTTGTATTAGCGAACGCGGCTTCTTTTCCTTTAATGTATTACTTCCATACTTTTTAATCCTTTCATTGGCTATTTCTTCTGTAATCCCCTTATCTTCATTAGATAACAGGTTGGATATTACCTTGTCAATTGATAAATTATAAGGTATCAAATTTATTCCCCCTTGTTTTATATAATTATCTTCTATTTTATACCATTTTATAATGTTTGTAAACAAAAAAATATATATTTTAATATATTATCTGCAAAAAAGATGACTGATAATCAGCCATCTTTTTTTATTATAATAATTTACTTACGCTTTCTTCTTACTTCTCACTACAACAATTATAATCCAAGTTGAAAACAAAGCTATTATTATTATTGTTGCTATAAGTTCATGTTCTAATGCCCAATTATAAAGATTTACAAAGAAATTGCTTGTACCTTCAGCCATATTAGACTTATTTGAACTTCCGCCTGTAGATATTGTTCCATCAGAATTACTATCTATACTCGGAGAGAATATATCTTCATCAGCTAACACCTTCTGTATTGTTGCATTATCAGCTATACTTTTAACAGATATTGTTAAATCCGATGATCTTTTTGTGTAGTTTGGTATTTTCTTTGCAGCTATTCCAAACGAACCAAATGACGATGTCTCAAAATATACTTGCCCATCATTTTCTATTAAGTCTAAATATTCAATATTGTCATCAGAAATCTCATGAACAATAACTTCACTTTTATAGCCCTCTAATTGTATTGCAGGCATTACTACCGTAACCTTTGTATCATCAGGCAATACACAATCTCCACCACTTAACGTATCCACAAGTCTTACATTATAAAGTGATAATATATTTTTTCTCTTTACCTCTTCAGATAACTCCGCTATTGCATCTTCATCCTGAGGTTCTACTATAACCTGTACATACCAATCTATTCCTCCTACCGTAATTCCATTGGATGTATGGAATATATCTCCCGCAAGTTCTTGCGCATTTACTAAATCATTTACGTTCGTTACTAATGCTTGTTCTTCTTCTGTAAGCGCTAAATAGGATTGTGCAGCTTCAACTACTTGATAAGCATCAGATAGCGTTTTTATTTCATCAGGTAATTCTATTACTCTGCTTATTACACCTTCTTCAGGATTTAACGTAACATTTTTAACCGTTATAGTTCTATCTCCTGTAACATTTGCAAGCTGGTAAACTCCACCGTTTTCTACGAGTGTTTGCTTTTCATCTACCATTACTACAGGTGTTGAGGCATCGTAAGCATCCATTAATGAAATTTTAAATGTAAATGTTCCATTCCATTCTACTTCATACTTATCTTTTATTTCTTTGTTTCTAGCATTTTTATATATAACACCCTCTGCGGCCTTTAAATATATAGTATACGTATTTTTAGTTATACCAGAAACTTCAACAATTGTATTTTCTTTTATATCACTTATTGTATATACTCCATTTTCTGGAGCTACTGATTGAGTTCTCCCCTTTACCATTACTATTGGTTGTGATGCATTATATGCTGAATCAAGAGAAAGTGTAAATGATACACTACCACCATGCTCTATCGTTAATCTACTTGCCAAGGAATTACCAGATAAATCTAAACACGATACACCTGTAAGTGTTTTTATCTCAACAGTATATTTCGATTTTACTACGTTTTCTATTACTATCGTACAATTAGCAGTTAAATTTTCTATTGTATAAATTGAGTCTACGTCACTAATCTTTACTTTTTCTTTTCCATCTACTTTAAGCATTACAGATATTCCAGATATATCATATCCTTCTTTAGCGCTAAGCATAAACTTAAAGTTTTCTCCATATTTTACTTTTTGTATACCGCTTATTGGCTCTGTTCCATATTGGTTCATATAATTAATTCCATCTGCTTCTGTTAAAGTTACGTTATATTGATTTATATTTACTCCCTCAACATTTACTACCGTATCCTTTGTTAAATTTGAAATCGTATATATTCCTCTCTCAAAAGATATTGGTGATTCACTATTATCCGTTACAACATTTATTGTATCTGATGCTTGTGTATATGCATCACTGAGTGAAATCTTAAATTTATAATCATCTCCACTATTAATGTCTAGTGACTCTATCGTTGAGATTTCATTATCATTTACATCTTTATAAATAACTCCTGTAACATACTTAAATGATAACTTTATTTTATCTTTCGCTACTCCCTCTACGCTTACTGTTATATCACTGTCAATATTATTTATTGTATAAATTCCATCTTTTAATTCTAAAGGTAGAGAATTGGCTGTAACCGATATATTTTTTATGCTGTAACCCTTTTCTGCCATAATACTAAAGGAAAAAGAATCCCCGTGATTTACTGTTCCATCTTGTATTTCTTGTCCATTGGAATCATGAAATGTTATTCCTTCCATGCTAACAGGTAACGAAATATAATATTGCTCTTTGCCTACGTTCTGTATTTCAACAATGGATTCGCTTTGTACGTTAGCTAATGCATAAGTATTACTACCAGTTTGCTTAATCTGCGTACCATTTTTTAAATATACACTATATTTATTATCACCAAAACCTATTACCCATTCGGATTTACTTGATGTTACAGTAACTAACTGCCCTGCTCCATCATAACCCAGCGTAAACGTTTTATTTGAATTTAAGTTTGTAATTGTATTAATTTTACCATCAACTTCATTAATAGATATCTTAGAAATATCATATTCATCATCTATAACGTTTCCATCTGAATCATATTTTATATAAATATCATTAGAAGCCATCTCAATTTCTAAAGTTCTCTCTGTATTTCCACTATCATTTAATGTTTCATATATAGATACAGTATCTCCATCACTATCGTAAGAACATACTTGGCTATTTATTCCCACTTTTATTAATGCATTTTCTTCTATATTATCTTCATCTTCCAAAGCTAGAGTATATCCATTAGCTAATTTATATCCAGATTGTTCTTTTAATGAGAATTCTCCCTGCTTACCATGCTGTATTGTAATGCTAGAAATTTGTGTACCTCCTGAATTGTAGAAATCCGCTCCTGTGCCTTTTAACGGTATATCATAATTATTCAATTCTATTCCACTGATTTTTATATTAACGCTGTCTATTATCTGATATACTTTATATCCACCGTCAATATTTTGTATCAATGCACTTCCATAAGGCTCAACTTCTACCTTAACATTTGAAACATTATAACCATTTTCAGGTTCAATTACAAAATTGAATTCCGATAAATACTTAACATCGTTTTGTGTTGGTAGTTCTTTATTACCTGCATCTTTAATTTTTATTCCAGCAACATCATTAGGGAATGTCAATTTATATATGTTTTTCTTAGCACCTTTTACTTGTATAATCGTTCTTTCTTGTACATTGGATATTGTGTATACTCCACTTTCATTAGGGCCAGTAATATGAACCTGGTTGTCATTAGATGTATCATTTAATACTATTTCCTCTTCTACAAATTTACTGTCTTCACTTACAATATAATTATAAAATTCTACTCCATCGCTTATATTATACCCAGTATTTGCAGCTAATTTAAATTCAAATGTACCTTTCACATATTCTATATCTGCGTTATTAGTCGGTACTGTACCACTTTTATCGTAAAATGTTAAATTATCTCCACGTAATTTTAAGGTATATTTTGATAATCCCACTCCGGTTACACTAACATTGGTATCACTCGTTATATTTGTAATTTTATATATTCCATATGAAGGATATACGGTATTATCATTTTGTGTAATAGTGATTGATGAAATATCATAGCCATATTTTTCTCTTACTTCAAATTGAAAATCTGACCCATATTCTATATTATTTACATCTGGTAATAACTTCCCATTATTACTAGCTCTAAATTCTATTCCTTCTGTATTGGTTGGCAGATATACATTATATTTTTTTATCTCCAATCCCGAAACTGTTATTTTTACGTCCTCACTTACGTTTGTAAGTTTATATGTATCCGTGCTATTATTAGGTTCTATTATCTTTGCTGTTGCTGCCTCGTCATTTGATGCATTTGATACCTCTAATACAAGTTTATCTCCAGATAATTTGTATGCATCATTTATTGATACTACAAATTCAAATACATCTGTACCATGTTTAACTTGTCCAGTTTTAATTTCAGCAGTAGAACTAGCACTTTCATAGAATTTTACTTCGTCGCTGTCAAAATATACATTATATAAACGCAGTTCAACTCCCTTAACTGTTATGTCTAAATCACTAGAAACTCCCTGAATTATATAACCGTTATTTACAGGTTCTACAGTAGCTCCCGAAAATTCTATATCAGATATATCATAGCTCGTATTCCCACTATAAATTCTTTCTGATACAACCTTATCTCCAGAATATGAATACCAATATGTAGTTTTTAAAATTCCATTTTCGTCTGTTTCTTTTATTGAGATTAATTTATCACCTTTATAATTATAGCTACCATTTAGTATTGTATTATTTATTAAATCTTTTTTTACATAAGAAATTATTTCGTTTCCATCATATGTATAAGTAACTTCATAAAAGGCTACACCTTGCTTGGTTTCTTTTATAGACTTAAGAATATTACCTTCATAAACATATTCAATCTTTGAAGCTTCAGTTCCATCTTTATTTGCTTTTTCTATCAGACTTATGTTTCCGTTGCTATTATAATTGTATGTATTATTATAAAGCAAATCTCCGTCTTTGTTATATTCCTTCGATGAAATTATTTTTTCATTATTTTCATCATAAACATACTTATTATTAGAACTCAATATTCCTATATTATCTTTTAAAATTTCAAATCTAAAATTTTCTCCATGTTCAACTTCATCAATTATTTCCATATTGCTTTCAGTTACTATCTCTCCATTTACCGTAAATATTAGCTCTGATTCAGTTACTGGTAAATTTACTACGTAAGTATTTTTTACTACCCCTTCTACAAATACTTTCATTTCTTCTTCAACTGAATTTATTTTGTATTGTTCACCACTGTCCTTAGTAATAAGATACTCACTTTCTGGACTATAACTACTCTCATTATTAATTTTTGATAAAGGAACTGCATATACCTTTATTGTATCTTTTATTTGTGAATACTTACTATCTACATCTATTTTAAAGCTATACGAATCCTTGTACGTAACATTGGCTTTATTTATTTCATATCCACTCGTATCTTCGAATGTTATTCCTCTTATTTCCGTTGGAAATGTTACCGTATATTTCACTTTACTTATATCTTGAACCTCAATAGTAGTATCTTCTGTTATTTCTTCAATTACATATTTATTATCTTTCATTCTCATAGCAACATCATTTGCTGTAACTCTTGAATTTTCCATAGAATATCCATACGAAAGTTTTAAATTAAAGCTATACGTATCTCCATATTTAACTACTACTTTACTTATATAATCTTTATCAACATTATCACCGACAGCATAAAATTTTACTTCATCTGTATTTATAAAAGTTAAATTATAAGTGTTAACTTTAAGATTTCTTACTTCTATTTTAACCGCTAACCACTTATCATTATTTTTACCTCCTTTTACTGTCGGAACAGTATAAGAACCATTATTTAAAGAAAGCAACTGTTCTTCTCCATCAAAAGATATATAATAAACTTTCACATTAGATGTTGCTGATTGGCTATATTTATGGTTTATGTCAATACTAAATTGAAAACTAGTTCCATGCTCTACTTTTCTAGTTTTATCTACTATTTGCGTTCCATAAGCATCATAAAATTTTACTATGTTAGGGTCTATGGTTTCTCCGCTTGAAAGTCCTTCCGTGTCGCTTGAAAGTGAAAGTTCCATATCATATTTTATTTTAGATGCAGAACCTATTATCTCCTCATCTTGTGTTATAGGAGTTTCACACACAAATTCAATATAATTATCATCATAATTCTTATTTAATACTGTCAGTTTCTTATCTGCCGTACTATCGTCTTTACTCTTTACTTTTATTTGAACAGTATCTATATCTATTCCTACATCAACACTGTCAACATAAACTTTTATTCCTAATTTATCTCCATATTCAACCATTTTATATCCATTTGAAATAGATTCATAATCAGTAACTTGATATTTATCATTATCTTTAATAGAACTCCCAGATGTAATTTTACCAACATCAAACGATAGTCCAGAGATAGTAGGTAAAGTTATTTTATATGTATTTTTATTAATATTATTTACTGTAAGCTTGGTACAGCCTAAAGAATTCATCCTATACTTACCTTTAGATATCGGTGTTACATCAAAATTTGTAATATTCTCTTCATCAAAATTAATACTGTTGTCTGTCCTTTTTCCAGATATTTTTGGCCATGATTGGTCGTATCCCTCAGATAATTTTACTTCAAAGTCTACATATGTATTATAATCCGGCTTTTTACTGTCAGATTCTATTGTTAATATACCCTTGTTCATTTCTATTTTTTGAACTGATATATTTTCACCATTAGATATAAAAGAAACATTTTCTAACCATACATTTCCATCAGGAATATCGCTTGGTATTTCCAAGCTAATTGTGTGTTGGTCTTTTTTTATACCGTCAACTATAAATATTATCTTCCTTTTAGATTCTCTTTCTGAATAGTCTTTAGTCCAATCAACCTCTTTATCATTTTCATAGTTAACATTATCATTAAGCGTATATTTACTTGATAAAAATCCATTTTCATTACCACTAAAATTAAGTGTACCTAATAAAACAGCTTTATTATTTGCATCTAAATACCAATTTTCATCGGTAATATAATCCCCTTCATACTCTTTTCCGTCTTTATCGGTCTTAATTTCCTTTGCTTGTTCAAAAACCTTAATATTAAAATCTTTTTTAGTTACATTGTTAGTATAACCTTTATCTTTAAGCCTTAAATAAAATTTAAAGCTTGTATTATAATTAACTGTTATACTGTCACTACCTGCAACACTTCCTTTAGCAATATATTCATTAAGATCATCTGTATTTGTTCCACCCGTATAGTCTGTACTCTTGTCTCCTACTTTTTCATAATATTGTAAATTACTTATCCCAGATATTTTTTTGGGTAAAATTACATTAAAATTCTTTAATCTCAGCCCGTTAACAATTATGCTCGTAGATGTTTTAATTTCCGGTATAGTACACTTATATTTGTTACTCGCCCCTTGAATGTATGTTTGCGTCAACTCTTGCCATTTACTTGTAATTTTAACATTGCTAGGATCGTATCCTGAAGCTATATCTACTTCTGCATAAAAAACATATTGACCAGCACTATCCTTTTCTATTTGATCAATGCTAATGCTTGAACCTGTTACATCTTCATTAAATCCTTTAGTATTGTCATATCCTTTATAAAATTTTATACCATCCATATTTGGAAAAGTTACTGTTATTGAGCTTTCGGCATTAGCTATGTTAACTTTAGGAGGTATTAATAATACTCCTCCAACCATTATTAATAAAAGAATCGTAAATCGTATAATATTAAAATTTATTCCATTATATTTTCTATTAGCCATACTACTTCCTCCTAAAAATAAAAAGTCCAACATCTTTTGTTACAAGTATAACATTTAATGTTGAACTTTTCAATATATTTTGTATTTTATTTTTATTCCAATAATAATATTATTAAATTAAATATCGCTTAATCAATTAATGTATTTATTCTATCCATTTTCTAGTAAACAATTCATTGTCCTCTAACAAACTCTCTACACTGTCAAAACCTAACCTATGAAGAAGCTCTATTACGTAAGGATTGTCTATCGGCGTATCATATTTAGCTTCATTTCCATAGCTATCCACATGTTTCTTTCCTTCTTGTCTATCTATAATTGCTCTCGGCCCACCTACGCATCCACCTACGCAACCCATACCCTCAAAGAAATTACCTTCTACTTTTCCTTCTAGTATATTATTAAGCATTTTTTTGCATTCAGGTACCCCATTAGCCTTAACCGGCTTTACCTTTACGTTACTATTCCGTCTTATTTTTTCTACGGTTTTAACTACGGCTTCGCTTACTCCACCAGTTCTTGCATATATTCTTCCAGCTCTCGATGAATGTTCTTTATCTATATCATCAAATTTACTTGGGTCTATCCCCGCTATAGAGAACAAATCTTGTACTTCCTTAAATGTTAGGACATAATCTACTGCATCTGCAATATCTGGCTCTCTGGCTTCTGCTCGTTTGGCAAGACAAGGACCGATAAACACAGTTATAGCATGTGGATGCAATTTTTTTACAGCTCTTCCGCATGCAATCATCGGTGATACTGAAGCTGGAATATGAGACACTAATTTACTATAAACTTTTTTTATCATTCCTATCCACATAGGACAACAACAACTGGTTAATTGGAAATCTTGCTCTGTTTTTATATTTCTGTCAAACTCTAAAGCCTCTTTTAAGGTAAGTATATCCGCAAATAAAGCTACTTCTATCATTCCTTCAAAACCAAGACTTTTGAATGCACTTCTTAATTTTCCCGGTGTTACGTCACTACTAAATTGTCCAATAAACGCAGGAGCTATTATGGCATAAACAGGTCCCTTTGATGCTCTTATTGCTTCTAATACTGGCAATATCTCTCTTGCAGATTTAAAGTTTTTTTCCTTACAAACTTCTATACATTTCATGCAGCCTATACATTTATCTTTATCAATTTCTATTTCTCCGTTTTCTGACTCTTTAAATGCACCAAATTCACATTTATTATGACAATTATCTTTTTTATCGCTGCATTCGCATTTTCCCCATTTTAAAACCGGTGCATATTTTTTGGGATTTAGTAAACAATCTAACTGGTTTTCACTGTATCCATCTTGTCTCAACTTTTTTATTTCATCATCTATATTACCGTTTAAAGATGCTTTAACCAATCTATTATAAAGTTCCTCAAAAGTTGTCATATGAACACCTCTATAAATTCTTTAAAATTCCTTATTATTATAACAATATATTTATACCTTTATTCCGAAGACTATCCTTTCTATGTTATTTATGTCCCTTTCTGTGCCTATATTTTTTAATTTATATTTTTTAAATATATCTATAACATCTCTAGATTGATTTATACCTATCTCTACGGCTAACATTCCACCAATTTTTAACTTTGATATCCATTTATCACATATATTTTCATAAAAATATAATCCATCTTTACCGCCGTCTAATGCCATTGTAGGTTCCATTAAAACCTCAGCCTGTAAAGCTTTTATGTCTTCAGTTGGTATATATGGTGGGTTTGATACTATCAAATCAAATGTACTGTTTTTTATATTATCACAATATTTAAATATATCTTCATTATAAGCCTTAACATTAGCCTTATTAATAACTATATTTTTATTTAAAAATTCAAATGCTTTTTCCGAAAGCTCCACCGCTTTTATATTTGCATCTTTAAATTTTTTAGCTAGGCATATTGCTATGATTCCACTCCCGGAACACAAATCTATAACTTGAGAATTTTTTATATGACACAGATAATCTTCACATTTTCTTACTAATACTTCCGTATCATCTCTCGGTATCAACACTCCTTCTCCGACTTGAAATTTATTATCCATAAAATACCAATGACCGATTATATATTGTAATGGTTCTCTTTTGGTCCTACGGTTTATCATATCTAAAAATTCTTGTTTTTCCTTTTCATCTATAATCTTATTTTTATTTAATATAATATCCTGTCTATTCATACCGAAGCATTTATTCACAATATGTAATACATCATTTTGATAGCTTTCAATATGTGCCTTTTTTAATATTTCCTTGCCTAGATTATATACTTCTTCTATTTTCATATGTCCCTCACTAAATATCGTTTTCCTTGTTCTCATCGCATGCCACAGGAAACGATATCATTACTGTAGTACCAAAATTTTCCTCACTTATTATATCTAATTTTCCTTTATGTAAATTTACTATCTCATCTACAATTGCAAGCCCTATTCCAGAACCACGCTGTACGGAATTTGCTTTATAAAATTTTTCTTTTACCTTATCAATATGCCCTTTGGGTATACCACATCCATTATCTGTAACACTTACACATACCCTACCATCTTTTTCCGTAACTCCAACACTTACTCCTCCTCCTTCAGAGGTATATTTAAGTGCATTATCTATAATATTTATAAAAACCTGTTTCAATCTGTTTTTATCTCCATATATAGGTGAAATAATTTTAGGTTCATTATATATAAGAGATTTATTTTCTGATATAGCTCTTTCTTTAAAAATATAAACAGCTTCTCCTAATTCTGCAAGTATATCTATTTTATCCATTTTCATTACCATTCTGCCACTTTGTAATCTAGAAAAATCCAAAAGTTCTTCTACCATGCCTGAAAGCCTTTCAGTTTCATGTACAATAATATCCAGACCTCTACTTATCATACTTTTATCTACATCATCTCCCATCTGCATAGTCTCTGCCCATCCCTTTATTGCAGTTAACGGAGTCCTTATTTCATGCGATATGGAAGATATAAAATCATTTTTTAATCTTTCCGCTATGCCTAATTCCTCGGCCATATAATTTATTGTATCGCATAATTCGCCTATCTCATCGTTGTACTTTTTATTAAGCTTTGCCTTAAAATTTCCTCTTGCAATTAATTTTGCTGTACGAGCAATCTCAGTTACAGGATTAGTTATTGAGTTTATAAAATATATACCGGAAATCAACAGCGTAACCACTATCAATATACTCAAAAACATTAATATCGTAAATCCGATGTATATCCTTGTATCTACATTTTCAAGAGAAACTATGTATCTTATTGCTCCAAGATATTTATTTCCTTGTCCGTGCAAGCATCTAGTTACTGCCATAACCTTTTCGCCAGACTCTAAATTTCCTACCCAAAAGCCATAATTATCCTCAGATGCCTTTGCTTCGTTAAAATCAGGCATATTCAATATACTTCTATCAGAAAATCCAGCAGAAGTAATCATTACCTTATCTTCTCCATCAAAAGCCATTAATTCCATAAGATCTTTATCGGGAAATTCCTCCACATATTGCCTTACCGTTGAATTAAATCCAATATATGACCCCCAGGAATATCCTCTAAATATATTTGCAAGTTCATTTGACCTGCCGTCTAAAGTTTGCTTTATACCACTATAAAAATAACTTTTTATTATAAATCCAAAACTTATTATAAGTAATACAAGTACAAGCATAATTAGTCCTATTCCGCTAAAAAGCCATCGCTTCGTTATTCCTCTTACAGTCATGACTACTAATTCTCACCTATCTTCTTAATTTTCCCATTTATATCCCATTCCCCAAACAGTTACTATATGTTGAGGCATTGATGGATTATCTTCTATCTTCATACGTAATCTTCTTATATTTACATCTACTATTTTTTCTTCTCCTTCATAATTTTCTCCCCAAACATGTTTAAGAACTTGTGTACGGCTTAAAACAACACCGGGATTCGAAAAAAAGTATTCCATTATCTGAAATTCTACTTGCGTCAGCTCTATTACTTTACCTCTTTTTTTCAACGCCCTATTTTTTAAGTTTAATATAAATTCTCCAAACTTAATTTCTTCTTTGAAATTATTCTCCGTACGCATCAAATTCATAGCTACTCTTCTATAAAGTGCGTCAACCCTTGCAACTAATTCTGATGGACTAAATGGTTTTGTTATATAATCATCTGCACCATACATTAGTCCGCTTACCTTATCTATTTCCTGTGATTTCGCTGTTAGAAGTATTATTCCTATTGTGTCGCTACTTTCACGTAATTTTTTACACACGCTAAGCCCGTCAATCCCTGGAAGCATTATATCAAGTACAGCCAAATCAAAATCTCCATTATATCTTTCAAATATCTCTAGTGCTTTTTCTCCGCTGTCTGTATCAATTACTTCATATCCAGCACGTTTTAAATTTATTACCTCGAATTCACGTATTGCTGTTTCGTCTTCTGCAATTAAAAGTCTTTTCATATTAATTTTCCTCCATAAAATTTTTAATTACTGTCAAGTAAACTGAAATTATTTATTATATAATCTTTTGATACAAATAACTCACTTTCTGTATCTGGTATTTCTGCAATATAATAAAATTCATTTTGCTGCATAATTAATGTATATTTAGATTTATCTTCAATACTTTGCCATTCATTTCTATTTAACTTAATAAGTTCTAATATATTTTTATGCGTTACGTTACCATTTTCATCTTGACATATTTCATTAAATATTTGATGCATTAAGTTTTCCCCGATTTCATACTCTATTCTGCCTTTCCAATTATTCGGAATAAATAAATTATATCCTATGTTATAGTTACATATTGATTCTTTTTCGCAATACATTTTACTTAAATCTTTATTAAATTTACTCCATTCAATCATATATGTGCCACTACTTTTAGAATCTGATTCTAATTTCATATCTACTTGTATTGGAATTGATATGATATTATCTTCAGTAATTGATTCGCAAAACAATGGTATATCTCTTTTAGTATAATTACTCGTAAACATACATTTTAATTTATTTTCTTCTTTGTCAACAAAGAAAACTTCTGTTTCTATTGACCCGTCAGATTTTCGATAATCTAAAAATATTCCCTCATAGCTATCATTCAATTTGCCGGATGTCATATTTTCATATCTGATAATTTCTCTTTTTATTTCTAAACTGTCAATTACTCCTATAGTATCATCATGAAATTTTATAAGCTGACAAGATGTTTTATAATTTTCTAAATCTGTTGCCAAAATCATTAATTCATTTACTGCATCTTTATTAAAATCACGTATAGAAAAATCATTATATATGTATCCATTATTTAATTCTTTATACTCATTTCCATCATAATCATATATTTGTAAATGGTTTTTCACTTTATCTGGTAATCTATAACCAACCAACAGTTGTTTACCGTTATTACCCTTTAAATCTTCAAATATTATTTTATCAATACCATAACACTCATTATAAAATTTATTTACTACCTGCCATGAACCATTTACATTATGTAATATCATCATATATATTCCGGATTTTTCTTCCTCTAAGCCATAGAACACAACTGCTTCATCATTGCCATCTCCATTTATATCGCATAAAACAATAGATGACTTGTAATCTCCTCTTCTTGGGTATTTCCATATTACATCTATTCCTGTATATTGTTGAACAGTGTTTTTTATGTCGGATTCTATACCAGTAATTTTAGGTGGTCTCATTGTACTTTGTATATCAAAAAAATTTCCTTCTTTGCAGCCTCCAATCATCATACATAATATAATAAAAATAAATATCATATTATATTTCCTTATCAATTCACGTCACCTCATAAAAGTAATATTACATTATTATATCATATCTTTGAAATACTTAAACAAAAAATAAGGCTTTTGAAATAGTATGTAAAATTACATCTCATTAAAGCCTTATTTTTCTATTGATTATTCGTATCTTTTTCTCCCCTTACGCAATAAAGGCAACCGTTAGAATCATTATTCGTAATTACAGTCGGAGTTTCAAGAATACAATATCCCTCTTTCTGATAAATACAATTATCATTACACGGAATAAGGTACATATAACCACCTCTTATATAAGGGTTATCATTTAATTAAGTTTTATTCACCGCATATTATTTTAATTTTGTCCCTTACTTACGCGTATTGTAATTTCAGAATTATATTCTACTTTATCTCCAGGATTATGGTCTTTATAATCTATAACATTACCTTCCTTTACTGTACTACTTCTTTCCCTAATTTCTTTGGGTATTAAATCTAGTTCCGTAAGTAATAACGAAGCTTCCGCAAGCGTTTTTCCGCTAATATTGGGCAATTCTTTCATCTTACTTCCTTTACTGATATTTACAGCTATTGTACCGCCTATATCCATTTCTTTTCCGTATTCCGGAGTTTGAGTAATTATGCATCCCTCGCCAATCTCATCACTAAATTCTTCCGAAAGTAATACTACTCTATAATTTTCCCCTTCTTTTATTTCATTTTGCAAAGTTTTAAAATTTCTTCCTATTAAATTCGGTACGTGTATTTTCTGTCTGGAACTTAACTCTTCTTCTGTCGATTCTGTTTCAGACTGTTCTTGCTCCGAAAGGCTGTTAGCATCATATTTATTTTGTTTCCATCCAAACCAATAAACAATTAGGCATATACATAATACAGAAAGTGCAATTATACAAGACCATATTCCCCATACAAAATTGGATTTTTTATTCTTAAGTTTATTTTGCTTTTTCCCTGTGTTTATCCTATTTTCCGCATGTATTACAGGAGAATCAGATAGCTCTGCCCTCAATCTTTCAAACGATAAAGTTCTATTGTTTGGATACACCCTCAATCCCCCAGCTATAGCTGAGATTACATTACTTGGTATAGATTTTACAACGTTTTGTGGCATTAAAAGTTTGTCATTCTTCTCTCTCTTTAAAGCTGAACTTGGATATTCCCCACTTAAAGCAAAAAAAAGCGAGGCTGTTAAACCGTATATATCTGTACTTTCATCAACTTTATATGCATTATTATATTGCTCTAACGCCGAGCAGCCATCATAAATCCGGTACTCTATCGGAGAATTAGCACATCTTAAATCTTCACTACCGAAATCAATTAATTTTATCTTTCCACTTGGTATTATTATAATATTTTTAGGGCAAATTCCCAAATGTTTTACTCCAGAACTGTGCATTTGTATAAGGGAAGATATTAACGGCATAAACAATATTCTTGCTTCATTCCATGATAGAGGTTTTTTCTTTTCTTTTATATAATCTTCTAACGATATACCTTCTATCCACTCAAAAATAGCGTATGCCGTATCATTTTCCAAAAATATATCGTAAAGTGATAATATCGAATTAACTCCTCTTAGTCTTGCTATATCCCTAAAATATTTCAAAAATTTTTCTTTTTGTATAAGAAACCCTTTTATATCTTCTCCATTAGGTCTAATATTAACACCATCTTCATCTCTATAACACATATTCGGAGCAAAAAACTCTTTTATATAAACAGTTGATTTCTTAACTTTATCGTATCCTATATAATTAAAGCTTTCACCATTAGAATCTATATTCTTCCCTACAATATATCTTTCAGATAAAATTGTATTTAAAGGTAATAATGGACTTTCCTGTTCAAAGTCTTTTGATTGTCCGCAATATGGACATATATCTTTTCCATTTAACGGATTCATACATCCCATACAAATATTATTATCCATCTCAGGCATATCTTCCCTTCTACACCTTATTATAATATATTATATACTGTCTAAAAATTTAATAATCTTTTTTTCTGTTTTTTTCTTGTAAGCTTGTATGTCAAAATTCTTATTATCAGTTCCACTCCACACGATTGTATCAATTAATTCGGTATTCATAATAGTAAAAATTCTTTCAAGTTGTAATTTCATTATTTCTATTCCTCTCAAATCTTCAGAACCGCATGTTGCCAATAAAATTGCTTTTTTATGCTTCTTTATCGGTGGTTTTATATTCATATAAAATCTTGCTGAATAGTATCTTTGGAATCTGTCAAATATCGCTTTTAGAGGCGCTGGAAATGACATATTATATACTGGCGTTGATATTACTATTATATCCGATTCTCTTAATAATTTATCTATCTCATCCATATCATGAAATACACAAGTTTGTTCTCTTCGACATATCTTACAGTCTATGCAAGGTTTTACAGTTGCTTTATATGAATCAATATAAGAAACACAACTTAGGCCATACATATTCATATGGCCTAAAAAATACTTATTTAGCTCTGCAGTAAAGCTATTTTCATGTGGTGTTCCCGATAATACTAATATTTTCTTTATTTTTACATACACTCCTATAATCTTAACTTGTCAATTCAAATGTTTATAAATCTTTCATTGTAAGACTTACTTTTTTCTTTTCATCGTCTATATCTCTAACCTTTACTTTTACTTTATCTCCTACAGAAAGAACCTCTTTTGGACTTTCTATTCTATGGTCAGATATTTGCGAAACATGAATTAATCCATCAACTCCAGGTATTACCTTAGCAAATGCTCCGTATGGCATAATACTAATTATTTCCGTTTCAAATACTGTTCCAATAGGGAAATTTTCCTTTATTTGATTCCAAGGATTATCCCCTTCTTTTTTATATATTACGGCTACCTTGCTTGTTTCTTTATCAAATTTTTTAATACGTACATCTAGTTCTTGTCCTATGCTAACAATATCATGCGGGTCATTGACTCTGCTCCAAGACAAATCAGATACATGTATCATTGCATCTATACATCCTAAATCTACAAATACACCATAACTTGTAATAGATTTAACTTTTCCTCTATATTGCTTTCCTACCTCTATTTCATTCCAGAATTTCTCTAATTCCTCTTTCCTTTTACTATTAGATACTAATTTTATAGACCCAATAACTCTCCTTCTGGATTTATTTATTTCTGTTACCTTAATTTCTACTTCTTTATTTACATAGCTTTCAAATGGTATTTCCTTAGAACCTCCAACTTGTGAAGCTGGAATAAATATTTCTGTAGATTTATATGAAGCTACAAGTCCGCCATTAACAGATTTTATTATTTTCACTTTAATTATATTTCCATTTTCAAGGAATTTTTCTAAATCATTCCATCCTTTTCTGGCATCTATTCTGTTTTTAGATAACATTATAGTGCCTTCTTGGTCATCTGTTTTCATTATAAGTAAATCTAATTCATCTCCTACACTTACAACATCTTCAGTATTAAAATTTAATTCTGTTGATAATTCATTCTTTGGTATTATTCCTAAATGTTTTCTTCCAATATCAACATACACCTCAGTTGGAGTTATTCTCACTACTGTTCCTTTAACCTTACTCCCCGTATTTAAATTTTTTAATGATTCCTCTAACATTGCTTCAAAACTTTCATTATTTGCATTTTCCAACATAACACTCTTTACCTCCTCTATTATACTGCCTGGAGTAGATGCTCCCGCAGTTATGCCGATGAATTTTAAATATTTTAATTCTTCTATTGGTAAATCATCGGCTTTACCTATAAAATAGGTTTTACAATTTGTTTTACATATATCATACAATTTATTGGTATTTGAACTTTTCTTATCTCCAATTACCAACATTGCATCTGATATTTTAGACAGTTTTTCTGCTTCTTTCTGTCTTAATTGGGTTGTGTTACATATTGTATCATACATCTTTATATTTGTAAATATCTTTTTTATTAAATCTGTGCAAATTTTCCATTCATTAACATTAAATGTTGTTTGTGATACTAACGTCGCTTGATATTCTGTATTAAAATCATTATTACTAATTATTTTTTTTAGTTCATCCAAATTTTTAAATATATAAGATTTATTACTACAGTACCCATTTATTCCAATTACTTCTGGGTGATTTCTATCTCCTGCTATAAAAATTATATTTCCTTTTTTCGAATCATTTTCAACTAGTTTATGTATCTTTTTTACAAACGGGCATGTATAATCTATATAATTTATACCCTTTCTTTCTATATCATCAATAACATTTTTAGATACTCCATGGGAACGTATTACCAATACATATCCTTTTGGAATATCGTTATAATCGTTTAAAGTAATTACTCCATTTCTTTCAAATTTAGATGTAACTACATCATTATGTATTAATGGACCTAACGTGCAAACCTTTTTTCCTTCTGCGATTAATTTTTCTACGCTCTTTACTGCTCTATCTACTCCAAAGCAAAATCCAGAAGTTTTCGCTACGAAAATTTTCATTCTTTTATCCCTTTCAATTCTGTATCTTCTTCTCGTAATGATTTTATTCTATTCATAATTAATCTACTTGAATTTCTGAATTCACTCAGGCTACCATTATTCATATTTAATTCATCTATATCTATCATTTTTCCAAACGTAACTGTAGTACGTTTAAATATTTTTATTCTGCCTCCATTTTTGCCTGTTATACATACAGGTAATACGGATGCTCCAGTACTATATGCCAATACAGATACTCCAGAACGTGGCCTTAAAAATTCTCCTGTTTTAGAACGCGTACCTTCCAAAAATATTCCCAATACTTTATTTTCTTCTATTACATTTTTAGCCATCTCTATCGCTTTACCATTATCTTTTCCTCTTTCTACGGGAAATGTGCCGATAGCTGATAAAATCCAGCCTAACAACTTATTTTTAAATAATTGATCTTTTGCCATAAAACAAATCGGTTCATTTAACTCTATAGCCAAAAACACAGCATCAAAGTTAGAAAGATGATTTGAACATACTATATATCCACCGTCATGTTTATTAATATTTTCTTTTCCTTTTACCTTATATGGAAAAAATATTTTTAAAAGTGGTTTACATATACCGCATAAAGTTCTATATAAAAAAACATTTTGCTTCATCTTACTTTCTCCTCTACTATTTTCATAAGTTTATCAACTACTTGATTGAAACTGTAATTAGTAGTATCAATAACAATTGCATCATCTGCTGGTTTTAAAGGAGCTATCGCCCTATTAGAATCATTAAAATCTCTTTCATTTATAGATTTAAGTACTTCTTCGTAAGAAATTTTATTTCCCTTATTAATTAATTCTTCATGCCTTCTTTTAGCCCTTTCTTCAGGTGAGGCTGTCAAAAATATTTTTACGTCTGCATTTGGTAAAACAACTGTACCTATGTCTCTACCGTCCATTATAACATTATTTTTAGTAGCCATATTTTTTTGTAAATCCAGTAAAAATTTTCTCACTGATTTCATAGATGAAACTTTAGATGCAGCCTTAGATATTTCTTCTGTTCTAATCTTATCAGTTACGTTATCATTACATATGTAAATATTTTGTGTACCATTTTCAAACCTTACATCTATCTTAATACTATTAATATTTTTATTAATTATGCTTTCATCATTATAATCCATTCCATTATTTACAAAATAATAGCCTATTCCTCTATATAATGCTCCAGTGTCTAAATATATGAATCCCAATCTGCTTGAGAGTTCCTTTGCTACACTACTTTTCCCCGCTCCTGACGGTCCGTCTATTGCTATTGATACCATTAAAATATTGCCCCCATTAATATTATAAAGTAAATATGGCTCCTTTACCAAGGAGCCACAGAGATTGATTTTAAATCTACTTTTTATTCTTTACTTCCTCTAACAACATATTTATAAAATCTTCTAATTTCATCTCACCCATGTCTCCACCCTTACGGCTCCTTATAGACACTGTATTATTAGAAGTTTCTTTTTCTCCCAATATAACCATATAAGGTATTTTAGCAACCTGTGCTTCTCTTATTTTATATCCTATTTTCTCATTTCTGCTGTCTAAAGATACTCTTAATCCAGCATTATTCAACTTATTTTCTATCTCCCTAGCATTAGAAATAAATTTATCACTTATAGGTAATATCCTTACTTGCTCAGGCATTAACCATAAAGGTAAGGCACCTGCATAGTGTTCTACTAATATTCCTATAAATCTTTCTATGCTTCCGAATACTACTCTGTGTATCATTACAGGTCTTTTCTTTGTGTTATCCTGTGCAACATAGGTTAAGTCAAATCTTTCAGGCATTTGGAAATCAAGCTGCACTGTACCGCATTGCCATGTTCTTCCTATTGAATCCTCAAGATGGAAATCAATCTTAGGCCCATAAAATGCTCCGTCACCTTCATTTATTTTATAAGGCTTTCCACTCTTTTCAAGTGCATTTTTTAATGCCGAAGTCGCACTTTCCCATTGCTCATCTGTCCCCATTGAATCTTCAGGCCTAGTTGAAAGCTCTAATTTATATTTAAATCCAAATACGCTATAAAATCTATCTATTAACTTTATAACTCCCAATATTTCTTCCTCTATTTGTTCTGGAGTCATAAATATATGAGCATCATCTTGAGTAAAACATCTTACTCTCATAAGTCCATGCAAAGCACCTGAAAGCTCATGCCTGTGTACAAGTCCTAATTCTGCCATACGTTGTGGTAAATCTCTATAAGAATGTAACTTTCTTTTATATACAAGCATTCCACCCGGACAATTCATGGGTTTAATGGCATAATCTTCTTCGTCTATTTTTGTTGTATACATATTATCCTTATAATGCTCCCAATGCCCTGAACGATGCCATAAATCTTGATTTAGTATAATTGGTGTTTTTATTTCTTGATATCCATTTTTCTCGTGCTCTTCTCTCCAGAATTGCTCCAATATATTCCTAAGAACCATTCCTTTAGGCAAAAAGAATGGAAATCCAGGACCTTCCTCATATATATCAAATAAATCCATTTCTCTGCCTAATTTTCTATGGTCTCTTTTTTTAGCCTCTTCAAGTCTTTTAATGTGTTCTTCTAATTCACTAGCCTTTGGAAAAGATATTCCATATACCCTTTGAAGCATTTTACTTTTGGCATCACCACGCCAATATGCTCCTGTACAGTTTGTAAGCTTTATTGCCTTAACTTTACCTGTAGAAAGCAGATGTGGGCCAGCACATAAGTCCACAAATTCTCCTTGCTTATAAAACGATATATCTTC
>CADBQS010000014.1 GCA_902796915.1 uncultured Ruminococcus sp. | reverse complement strand
CTAGAACTTCCTTAATATCTAATTTTATAAATTTTCTAATATGGGGTCTAAACCAATTATTTTTGATACTGTTTTATTTGAACCAGCATTGTGGTTTCCGTTTGCATTATGTCCTAACTCTTTAGCTACGTTCCAAGTTAAAGTGTTTCCATTAACAGTACAGTCAAATAATTTAGCATACTGATTTGAAGTACTAGCACCACCTATTATAGTTGCACCCCTGAAATTATTTCCTGAATTACTTCTATAACAAGTTACAGGGTCGTTAGTATCAACCATAACGATTATTGAATTATATTTATTTATATCTTGCACTGTTATACTTCCACTATTCCAAGTACCAGTCCATAACGTCTTATATCTAGCATCAATATATTTCCCATATTTAGTATTTTTTAATAATTTTTCATTTATCTTCATATAATTAGATATTTAATATCTATTGTCTATGTTTAGTCTGTATAACCTTCTATTCTTGTTATTTTCATTATGTTTGTATTACTTGTTATAGTTGCATTACCATTATTTCTAATTCTCGTTTGTCCTTGTCTAGACAAAGTCAAAATTTGATTTGAAATAGTAAAACTAGCAGTTGACATATAGTTATCTGTACCACCAATTCTAGCTGTAATAAGAACACCATTAATAGTTGCTGAATTATTATTAAATATTTCAGCATAAGCACCTTCTCCATCAGTACTCACCCCAAAGACTTTGATTCTCTTAAAATTAACTATTGATTTTGATAAGGTAGCACTTGAAGTGGTTCCACCACTATATAAAACAACTGGTTTTGGTAATAATTTGCTATTTATTATCATAGACAATCACCAGAGTGACCAGATATTAAATACCAGCCACCCCACTTTCTGCCATAAAAATTGGAAGTTCTAGTAAATTGAACCTCCAATCTTTGAATATTTTTGTACATAAAGTACGTTTGTTTGTTTGTTTGTTTGTTTGTTTGTTTGTTTGTTTGTTTGTTTGTTTGTTTGTTTGTTTAATGCTACAAGTCTTTGAACAAACTTGTCAAGTATTTTTGTCATATTTATTCCTCCTATTCATTTACTATTATTGGAACTATGGTCCATTTTGAACTATTCCATTCTTCAGCTGTTGTTATGGCTGTAGTACACTCATAAATTGTATTATTGTATATAACCATATTCCCAACTGCATAAGTAGAACTCGAACTATAAGTATCAACATTAAGTCCTAAAGCTGTTAACAATTTTGTTATATCTGCATTTATACTCGTTTTGGTTTCATCAACATAATCTTCAGTATTATCCTGCATTTGATTTAAATTAGTACTATTAATTGGTGTTGTTGTATTTGGTAAATTCTGAAAATTAATTTTATTCATTGCCATCGTTTTTTACCTCCTCCATAGATTTTTGATATTCTTTTTTCATTAATTCTAATTGATTATTCTTTTTTAATGATATTTCGTTATATATATCTTTCATTATTATTTCTAAAAAATAATAATCTATATTTTCTTTGGAACACACATTATTAATATACTCAATTAAATTTGACCTAACTTCTTCAATAGTTAGTTGTATTGGTTTATTCATATTTTCCTCCTATTTTTCAATTTCTAAACCTTTATTTATATTATCAGGCTTTTGTTCTTTTTTTATTGGAGGCTGTGTTAAAGTTTCATTCATTCTTATCATTCCTTTCGTTAAACTGTCCAACCAGTTATTAAACCATCTTTTACTGTTATTGTTACTTGTTTTCCACTTCCTGAATCAGCCAAATATAATTTTCCTGTAACACCATTCATACTCCAACTTTTAATTAATCCATTTTCTACAACTATTCCTCCTGCATCACTAAACAATTTGCCATCTGCAGTATTAATTATATATGGTGTAGAATTAGGTGTTCTTAAATCATAACTTATAACTGAACTTATAGAAGTGGAACTTTCATCTTCTTGATATCCTATGCCAACGTAAGTATCTGAACCAATTGAATATAGCATTATTCCACCATAATTAGTACCCGTTGTTACGACTGATGAAACAGCACCAATTTTTTCTTCTGTGCTTTTTTGCCAATGATAAAAATAAACGTTTTCTTTAGAAATGTACACAGCTTTTCTGTTATTTTTATAAGTAGATAATTCTCCGTTTAAATTTGCATTATTTGCTGTTATATTCCCGTATTTATCTACTTGAAAATTTTGTGAATTTATAACTATATCATCGCTTGTTAAATTTATTGTTTTACCTGCTAATGATATTTTATTAGCATTAATTGTAGCTTCTTCACTTGATAAATTTATTTTGGCTATTATTTCATCTTCATTTACCTTTTTAGTAGCAAGCAACGTTATTTCAGTTTCGGTTTGTTGAAATTGTGTATTTACTTCTGCTTTTGTTGCAAATTGTGTAGTATATATATTTTGAGCCATTAACCTAACAAATATATAAGCAGTTTCATATCCTAATATCGTGATATTATAATCTCCATCTGTTAAATTAATAGTAGGATAATCAAAGTCAATATTAACACTTTCTTGTAATACATAAGTGCTCCCATCGGCATTATATCCTACTCTTTTTGTTACTCTGCAAGTTCCACTATCATAATCTAGATAAAATTCATCATAATTATTACTATCATAAAATAGTAAATCAACAGGAAGTATATAATCAATAATTTCATCAGTTTTTGTATTATGAAACCTTATTGTTCTTGTTTTAGGATATAAATTATTTTTAGGATATAAACCATTACTTGGATAAAGATAAGATATATTATCACTATTCGGATGAACAGCAATCGTAATTGGTTCGGACATATTAATATCGTTCAAATTAAGTTCAGCATATTCACTTTCTCCTGAAATTGTTATATCTGCTATATCGCTTATCTTTGAATTTATTTCATCTACAGTTTGTGATATTTGGGATATCTTATCATTTTGTTGCGTAACATTCGTAATAACACTTTCTATTTTTTGGTTTTGCTTATCAACTATAAGATATGTTTGATTGATTTTTATATCTGTCTTGTCAGATTTTGAATAATCAGTTTCGCCTTCTTCAGGCAAATCAGTATGTATATTTTCTTCAAGACCTTGAGTAATTGAAACTCCATCATTAAACATAATGCAAGGGTAAATATTTTCATCTATTTCAACGTTATATTTATCACACAAATTATAATAACAAATTCCAGTACTAGAAAAGTCATTCAGATTATATGATAAACCATCTAATTTATTCAAAATATCAGGTAAATACGTACTTCTATTATTAAAGTTTAAAATTTGATTATCCTTTATTTTGATTTCACAAAGTCCATTTTGTTCTATACTTGGTTCGTCCCTTAAATAAACACTATCATTTCCTTCTGTTCTACTAATAACAATAGAATTAACAGGTCCGTATATTTGACCAAATTTAACATTTATGTCTTTTAGATATTCTCCATCAATTGAATCATTTGTTTCATTGATATACCTTATCTCTAATTGGTCTGTTTCTTCATTTATACAAATTGTACTAGCCGTAACCTGTGCTATTTCATCTAATACATCTCTAAACGTATAATCTAAACTATTTCCATCAGAATCGAGATACAATTCAAAAGGTATCTCTTTACTTTTATTAGCATAATTTACATTATCACTGGCAAACTTTAATCCTAAAAATGAGCATATAGCTTTAATATAATTATTAATGGTTATTGGATATGTAATCTCCATTGCTTTATATTCAACCATTGAATAAAGCATCTTATCATAACAAGTAATTTTATAGCTTTCAGTATCCTCTTGTTTCTCCGAATTATATACTACATAATTGCCATAATTTATATATTCATATATTGCTTCTCCTGTTTCTGCGTTTTCATCTACTTTTACTCCTAAACTATAATTTAATATTGTACCTAAAGGGATTTCTACATTGCTGTCTATATCTAGTTGTCGCATAACAGATTTTAATATATCAGCTTCATAATGTGGAGAAACAGAATTAAGATTTTCTGCTCCCAATTCTATTTCTTCTCCATTTAAAGTATATATTATTTTACTATCTAATTCTCTACCAAAATTTTTTACGTTTTCTTTGAATGCGCTTGTATGTGCCTTCATATACTACCTCCTTCTTACTGAAATAAAAGAAACTTCAAATCCTTGATTTTTTGAATTTGAAGTAATAATGTTTTTATTAACAACTTCATAGTCTCCTGTATATGTTGTCATAGTTACATTACTTCTTTTATTAGGGTCGTAATATGTTACACTTTGTCTAGCTTTATCCAAAATACGAACTATAGTCTCTAACTCTGCTTTATTTAATTTTCTAAAACTTAATGTTATTTTTGGAAAAATTCCTATTAATGTTCCACATTGAGTTCCTGCAAGATTTCTTCCACTATCACTTGACCAAAGTTTATTATAGCTATACTTTGCCTCTACTATATAAGAGCCCATATTAACACCATCTATAACAATACTATTTTTATTAATAAACATTTTTATCAACTCCTATCTATTAAAAGCAAAATCGCTTTCATTATTAATTTTTTGCAATTCACGGCTTATAACTCTGCCATTTAGTGTAGTAGTTATATTATTATTAACAGTAATATATCTTCCTATAGCTTCTCCAAGTAGAGCCATTTGTTGACTATCGGTTAAAGGAATCACTCCTTCAGGTCCTCTTTCTCCTCCAATAGCTCCTCCTATTGGTATTCCTCTTCCAGGTAAATTAATAATTCCACCTTTGGCAAGTCTAGGTAAACTAAATGTTGATAATGTTCCAATAGAAATTCCAGGAAGTTTATTAACTGCTCCTATCAATCCGTTTATAGCGCGTATTGGGAAATTTAGTATCCTTTCAACAGCACCTAAAACTAAATTAATTGCACCTTTAAAAGCTCCTCCTATTGTGTTTCCTACTTTACTTCCTAAACTCTTGAATTTATCTATAATCTTGTCAATAACTTTTGTTTTAAACCAAGTAGCAACTCCACTAAATACATTTTTTACATTTGTCCAAGCAGTACTAGCTCCATTTTTAATACCAGTCCATAATCCTTTAAAGAAGTTCAAAACAGGGTCTATGATAGTTTTCTTTACCCAATTTGCAATCCCTGATATAACACTTTTTATACCATTCCACAAGGTGGTTACACCATTTTTTAAATTTTCCCATAAATTTTTAAAGAAATTAATAACAGGAAGTATTATATAGTTGTAAATCCACGTAGCAACTGTAGATAAAAGTGTTATATAAAAATTCCATAGGGTAGTTACACCATTCTTCAAATTTTCCCATAAGTTTTTAAAGAAATTAACAATTGGTAATATTACGTGGTCATATATCCAAAGAGCTACAGTAGCATAAATTCCTATATAAAAATTCCATAATGCTTTAGCTCCTTTTTTTATCGTATCCCATAATCCTTTAAAGAAATTTACTACTGGCGCTATTATATGGTCGTATATCCAACTGCCGACTTTAGATAGCACAGCTTTTACTTCATCCCAATGTTTATATATCGCAAGTCCTAAAGCTATGACTATTCCAACAATCGCTGTTATAAGAGCAGGTATACCACCAAACACTAAAGCAACTCCTGCAACAATAAGACCTATTCCTGTTAATATCTTTAAGAAATTCTCCCACGAAGGGTCTTTGATATAATCGATAACACCTTTTATAGCTAAATAAAGACCTGAAATCATAAGACCTATTCCTAAAGCTTTAAGTGCTCCTAACTTACCTTGAATCAAGCCTAAATCTTTTAATAGTTTTGCAATTTTTAAAGCACCTATCATTCCACCTATTCCTAGTAAAGCACCCATAACATAGTCGTTTATTTCTCCCATTTTTTTCTTTACACTATCTCCCCAACCTGATAAATCTAAAGTTGGAGCAGATACAGAACCTCCTCCTGCGCCACCATCTGCGCCTTTGTTATTTCCTGTATCGTTGTTTTTATTATCTTGTAAAACGTTCATTTCATCAAAGCTAGCTAATGTTTTTTGTAATTTTTTTGATTTTTTAGCTGTCTTATCCATATTTTTGCCTGTATCAGCTGTTCTTTTACTTAAACTATCCATTGAATTACTAGCTGACCCTATAGATGCACTCGTTTTATCAGCATTGTTTTTAGCTTTTTTACCAAAAAGACCTGCCACAAAACTAACAGCAGTCATAATCCAACTTACAAATTGTTTTATGTATATAATTGCAAAATTTATAGCTTTTGTGATTCCTTGAAAAAACGAAGCTATATTAGCTTGCCCTATTGTATTTAATATTTCTGCAACTCCTCTAGTGATAGCATTTCGCATATTTGCCATTGAAGTAGCAATTCCACCAGTAGCATCTCTTGCTTGAGCATCAAATCCATTTACACCATTGTTTAATTCAGTAAGCTTAAACATAAAATCATCCATACTTACTTTTCCATCTCTTAAGGCTTTGCCAAAAGCTTCAGTATTTGTATATCCCATAGCTTGAGCTACTTGTTTCATTTGAGCAGGCATTGCATTTACTGCTGATATCCATTGGTCCATTTCCATCTTATTTGATGAATAAGCTTTAGTTATTTGTTCCAAAGCAGATTTTTGTTGGTCCATTGGAGCATTACCTGCCAATAACGCGTTATTCAAAGCCAAATACATATCAGTACTTGCTTTTACATTATCATTTACTGCAGTAAACCTTTGAACTGCCGAAGCTCCTTCATCTAATCTTGTTGGTAATCCCGTCAAACTATCACTCATTTTGTCTATTGAAGCTTGAGCATTTTCTCCACTTTGCCCTAAATTAGACATTACAGTTGAAAAATTGCCCATTGTATCAACTCTAGAAATAGCTCCATCCATACTGCTAGCCATACCATTAAATATAGAATTAACTATTTTACCTAATCCTAATCCAATAATTCCCGTTTTTATCAAGGAAAACTTGTTTATTACTCCACTTGATATACTAGCACTTTTTCGATTTAATTGACTTTGCAATTGTGCCATTCCTAATTCTGCTCCAGTTGAATCAATTTTAGTTGCAATAATTATATATCCATCTGAACTTCCCATACATTCCTCCTTTCTACAAACCAAGTGCTTTTAGTAGTTCCTCTGCACTTTCCATTTGTTCTTTTGTAGGCTCTTTTTTGTATCTTTTTAATTCGACTTGTTTTTTAGCTTTTTCTATTTTCGCTCTTTCTTTAGGGTCTTTTATATCTTTTGTATTAAAATTTCTTAAATTACGGATTCTATTCAAAACACAGCAGTTGCCTAATTCACTATTAGATAAACCATTAATGAGATTGTTAAACTTCCACCAATGCATTTTTACATTTGCCAAATCAATTCGATAATCGCTCATAAAAGAAGCCTCTATATAATCCATATCTTCTATATAATCCATATCTGGCTGTTCATCTTGCTTTTCAATTTCCTTACCACAAGAAAGATACAGTTGAGCCAAATCAAGTAATTTTTCATAGTCTCTTTCTGTATCCAACACTTCTTCTCCAAATAATTTATAGATTATAGCTAGTGCCCTTTCATAGTCATTAATTTCATCATCCAAAGCTATTTTATTGCATTCTAAAGCAACTCTAAAATCAGTATTTATTTTATATTCTTTATTATTTATTTTTATAAATTCAGGATATCTATATTTCATTATTCTAACACTTCTTTTTTTGAATCTTCAGTTATTTTATATTTTTCTTTTATCTTTTTAGATACTTTATCAATGCTAAAATCAAAGTGTGGCAAAATGTAGGTTTCAATTAATTCGTTAATTTCTTGAATACTGGTCCATCCGAATTTTTTTCCATTAAGAAGTTTTTTAACTCCTCCTTCTCCTAAAAACATATTAAATATTTTTTCTTCCTTTTTAAAAAATTCATTTAATGCTTTTATTTTATCTTCTTCATTTTTACTCATTAATTTCTTACCTTTAACATCTTGTCTTTTATCTATAATAAGCATTTGATTTCTTATCCATTGTAGATTTTTTTTATCCTGTTCTACCATTTCCTGATACCTTAAGGGTAATTCTATATCCTCAAAATCAAATTCTAAAAATTCCCCTGTATCAGTTCCATCTTCTGTTTTTATTCCTAATTTTAAAGTATCTCTTTCTTTTAAATGTATAAAATTGTCTTTCATCTTATACTCTCCTTTCATAATAAAAAAATAGGGTTAAGGAATGTGTCCCTAACCCTTTATACTTATGCTTATGCACTTGGTGTAAATGTAGGCACTCCTTCAACAATAGTAACTGTTCCTTCAACAGTGTCTCCATCGTAATAAATGTCGTATTCTATCTCTGCGTTTTCTCCCATATAATTATTAACAGTTATAATTACATCATTCATTTTTGCAGGGTAGCTTCCTTCTGTGCCGTTCCACGTATCTATATCAAGAATGTGTGATTTGTAATTTAGTTTGTCTCTACCATTATTAACAAATGTAAATACAGGGTCGTTTTTGTAACATTTTTGAGTTACACTTCCTTGTTTTTGATTTGATGAATGGTCTGTCCTAGAGTTATCTTCTATAATCCATTTTTCAGTATCAACTTGTGGATTATAAGCTACACCATATTCAGTTATACCTACACCTAAAACAGCCCAAGTTCTAGAGTTTCCTGTAGGTGTTGTATCTAAATATGATAAAAATTGACTTCTTTTTAATTTTTCAATATCATTTGGAATTATTGCCATTTACTTTTCCTCCTTTATATTTTTTGTTTTTTTACCTTTTTCAGGCAAATTAAAACTATTGATAAATTTCAATAGTTCTTCGCGATTTAATGGTTCTATAAATCCTTTTTCGTTTAATTGTATTACTAAAGGTATATCACTTTTTTTAGGTTTGAATTCTTTTCCTGCTTCATATCTTTTTTCCTTTATTGACACAGGTTTTTTTATCGTTATCATACATTCCACCTCGTATAATACATAACACAACTTATTCTATATATAGCTTCTTTTGAGTTGGTATCAAAGATGTACCCGTTAGAATTAGCTTCAATAGAAGTTATTGTTACGTTTTCCATTTCCAAAACTGGAAATGTTTTATTTTTATTGTTATTTTTTAACCAATTACTAAAATTTTCAAAAAATACTGAATTATCTACATTATTTTGAACTTCATCATTCCAATTAAATTTCGCATCAAAAGTAAATTGAAATTGGCTATACTCATTACCTAATATATCTGATTCTATTATAGGATTATAGCTAGCTCCTTCATTTACCGAATAAGCTGTTACTTTATCCACTAGATAATTAACATTAACAGCCGTGAATTCGTCCAAATATGGACAACCAGCAATATAGTTTTTTATACTATCAATCATTTCCTTATACCTCGCTTTACTTCATTTATTATGTCCTTTTTGTTTTCATTTAGAGTTCGCTCAACGAAGTGTGCGCCACGATTAGCCCCTCCGTGATATTGTAAAGGTTCTCCACTGGATTCTTTTTTTCTCCCTTTATCACTCCAAAAGCCATAACTTGGATTGAAATAAGCACTTTTGCCATTATGAGGCATTACAAACTTAATTCCTTCGTTCATATAATGAGCATATGGAACGGCAATTTCAATCGCTCCAGGTTGTAATCGCCTAGTATTTGTACTCATACCACCATTTTTATAAGGCATATTTTGTCTTAAGTGTGAGATTACACTCGAATCTAAAATAGCTTGTGCTTTTCCACTAGGTTCAATGCCTAGCTTTCTTATAACCTTATCGGCATAAATAACACATCTATCCATTACACACCACTTACTTCATAATGTTGCATAGTAGAAGAGCCATAGTCTTTAACTGATATATTATTTATCTTCATATATTCATAAGAGTTTAATTCTGCTATTTTTGAAATAGAAGAAACAATTCCTTTTACAATATAATCATCGTTTTTCAATGTCCATCCTGTACCATCAAAAGAGTTAGGATTAACATATCCTTCGACAGAAGATAATATATAACATTTATAGCCATCGCTCTTTACTAAATCTACATTGCTAACATTTACTCCTATATTTGAACTCCAAAAACCTTTAATGTTAGTACATTTATAGGAATTGGTTTTACTGGTTTTATCAAATACTTTGTTTACTATTGTTATATCTTGATTAAATATCTCTGACATAATCAATACCTTGATAAAGTAAACCAGTAAATAATAATGAAGAATTTATTTCATCGTTTACTTGTAATTGTAGTTCAGCATCTGAACACAATACTTTTAATTCACTCATAGACAAACTAGCTTTAGATACTGAATAATCTCCTACCTTTTCGCTTGTTACTATTCCTGAATTATTACCACTTGAAATATTTTCAATCATTTCTTGATAATTCTTTTTTAATTGGTTATGCTTATAAACAATTTCAGCAACCTCACAAGTACAATTTTTTACTGCACTTTCAAACCCTGTAATATTTCTATTAAGAATTCTTAATCGTACATAATTGCTTGCTTTAGTTGCTGTTTTTTCAAAATCTGTTTCGGGAATTAAGCTCCCACCAAACACACTTGAATAATATGTGTAATCTATATAATTAGTCATAATTCCCTCCTATCTGTTATTAAGCTGATTTTTTTACAACTATTTGAACTGGACTATTAACAGTCATACCACTGTTATATTCAACTTGAGCTTTAGAACCTGTAAAGTTTTCACTATCGATTAATCTATACATTTCCATATTATCTAATAATGAGAATGCTTCGTGATTACCTACAATCATTTCTACTCCAGTTAAATCAACTGTTTTAAGAGTTCCAGTTTTATCATAATATTTAGCTTCTGCTTTATCGAATCCGTTACATTCGATTATATTAAGACCAAATCTTTTTAATAATTCTCCTGAACGTACAGCTTCATCAGCATAAGATTGAATTCCTACAACCTTTAGTAAATCTGCGTATTTTTCAGTTGAAACTAAAGCAAAATCTGCTTTTCCTTTACCATCTTTTACTTCTTTTCTCATACCTACTAATTGTTCTACTGTATCATTAGCTTCTACTGCACTTGCTGTTCCTTCTTCAACTAAACAAGCAAGTCCTGAATATTGTCTACCATCTTTAGTAGCATTTAAAGCATCTGCTAGATATTCTTCTCCTATTTCGAATGCAACTGCATTAGCTTGAACTCCATAAATTTTTCTTGATTTTTGGAAGTTGTTATTTAATAGAATTGGAATTAATTCATCACTTGCTACTTCATCGTTAAAATCTCTACCTGGTGTACCAGGTTCTACAGCATTACTATTTAATTTATGAACATAAATAGCTCCAGCTGGTCCTTCTTGGTATTTGTCAGTGTATGTAACACCTGGAATTAATACTGTATCAGTGTATAAATTTGGTTCGATACTAGCACTAAATTTTTCATCTACAAATTGATTTCCATATTTTATCATTTTTCTTCACTCCTTCTTTTTTTTATTTTTTATAATATGGATTATTTGCATATTTTTTATCGAGATATGCTTTCTCATCGCTAATTTGAGTATTAGCAGTATTTTGTGAAAAACCTGTACTTTTATTAGGCTTTTCTTTTTTTATAGGATGTTTTTCAAAGTAACTATTTAAGTTATCTTCAAAATCCCCTTCCAAACGAGAAATTTTATATTCAATATAACTAGCCTTATCTAATGTTTCTTCATCAACAAGTTTTCCTAGGATTTGCCTTGTTCTTTTTAAAGATACATTGTCGTTTTCAATTGCATTATATTTTTTTTGCAATTCTTGAGCCTTTTCCTCATTTGTTTTTTGAGATTCCTTCCAATCGTTAAAAGCTTTTAAATCTTCTTTAGATGGTAAGTTTTTAGTTTTTCTATTTACTTCCTTTTCTAAAGCTTCTTTAAATTCTTTTTGTGTGAAAGTTTTCTCGCTACTCTTTTGTTCTGCTGTAGGTTCAGTATTTTCAGTTGATTCATTGTTTTTTACATCATCAACATTTGAAACGTTTTTTTGTTCCATAATAATCTCCCTTCTTTTAAGTCTTTAAGTTGGACTTATTCCCTTCTTTATTGTCTTTAGGTTGGACATATTCGATGCCTCTGTAGGAGTTGCACCTACTAAACTATTAAGGCATTAAAAAAAGCACTTTATTTAGTGCTTGAATACTCTTTTTTAAATAATTCTATTTTTTCTTTTATCTCCTTCGGAATATCTTCTTTAGTTATAGTTATATTTCCATTTATATCAATTGAAATATAATCTTTAATTTCCTTGTACAATTCAAAAGCTTGTGGATTCATTTTAATATACCCTCTCTTTCCAAATATTTTTTTGTAGCCTTTCCAATAATATTAGGCTTTCCTAGTTCCATATTAGCGAATGCTTCTGCGAAAAATTCTTGAGTTTTTTTATCTTTTCCGTAGCCACTAATTGCATTTAATACTTCTTCTTCACTATTATTCTTTAATGCTATATCTATTATATCATTTTTTACATCAGAACAATAGTAAGAATACTTAATATTGTTGCCCTGTGGAAATTTTTGTTTGAACATTCTCATTTCTAAAGTATGTCCGAATTCGTGAGTCATTGAATATATATCATAATTCTTTTCTGCACAAGGCATCGACCACCCTGTTTTTACCATTTCTTCAGTTTTATTAACTAAAAACTTTTTATCAAAGAAATATTTATATGAAGAATTAATACTTAAATTTGTCATTTCATTGTTATAGCCAATTGCTCCTATATATTTTGTTGTATCACGGCTATAATATATTGCTCCATTTTCTTTGAAAAAATCCATCATATCATATTTTTCAGTCAACTTACTAAATTGATTTACATTTCTTGTTAACAAATTAGTTGGAATTTTACCTATTGAATTGTCAGCAATGATATTAACTCTATTTAATTTATCTACAATACTTTTAGGTGGTATTTCATTTATTGTTTTATCTTTGAATCCATTTACATATTCTCTAGGGTAATCTCTATTTAAATTGTAAACTGATGTGAAAGAATCTAGTTTATCCTGCCACTGATGAACTTTCATAATTGATTTATTAGCATAATATGTATCTCCAGTAGCTTCTAACATTTCAGCTTTTCTTTTCCACTTTCTGATTCCTCTTTCTAAATATTTTTGTTTTTGAGATATTTTGTATGCATTATCACATTCCTCTTGATTATATGCTTTTTCTTCTTTACCTCTTTTGTCTCCGAAGTAAGGTTCTACATAGTGCCTGCAATTAATACCATATATTCCTGCCACATCGCCATAATCTGCTATTGTTTTCCACTCACTAGCCTTAACAATAGTACCTTGCCAAGGGAAATGTGATTCTCTGCAGTCAAGGTGTTCAGAGAATTTTACATATTCGCATTCTGTTTCTTCTATTAATTGTTGATTTAATTCTCCACTTAATTGTCTAGCACCTGTTAAAGCATCTCTTCTTACTACTCCTTCTATGTCGTAATTTCTAATCCCTGTAACATTGCCACCTTCATCAGTAGTAACATAAGACATTGTCCGTATACCTTCGTTAGACAAATCATTTATTGATTTCCTTATTGCTTCATCGTATGAGTGTGTTCCCATAGATATATCTAAATAAGACTGCTCTAAAACGTTCAAATATGCCTCTCTTGTAGCTGTTTCTATCTTTGAAGATAAATCTATGAAATGTTTACTCATATCGTTATATGCATTGTTTATCATTGACTGAATAACAGGACTATTCATCAATGTATTAGGATTAACCTTTATCGTTCCATCATCATATAATTTAGAAAGTTCAGGAGTGTCAATAGTGCTTATTCCTATTTCTTCTAAACACTCTCTTATTTTTTCTTCTGTCGCTCCTGTTTTACTTGCTAGATATTCTATTGTTTTTTGGTTAAATGCTCCCATTTCTTCAAGCTTTGCTATTCTGTAATAATCAGCATTTTCAAATTCTTCTCCAATTAAAAAATGACTTGCTATTTCTTTCAACAAATCAGTTTCTATATTGGAATACATTTCCACTAGTGGCTTTATAGCCTCTTCTATCTTTTTATCGGTAGGCATATAACCACCTCACTATTCTGTTATATCGAACTCGCTACCATCGGTAATAGTTTCATTTTGTATCTCTTCATTCATTTTCTTTGCAAAATCTATAGCCGAATTATCATCTAACTTATAAACATCTCTGTAATATTGTGCTTTGCTTATAAGTTTTGAATTATATTCGCTCATCGCTTGTTTTCTTGTTTGTTCAGAATCCTCTATAATTGAATCATCATAATCAACTGAAACTTCAAATTCTTCTGTTACTCCTATTAATTCAGCTATCGCATAACACAAATCTCTTATTGCATTTGTTATTATGTTTTCTTGCTTTTTAATCTTCCTATAAGTATCGCTATTGGCACTTATTATATTAGTTGTGTTTACGTATGCTTGATTATCTTTAAATCTATAATATTCGTGTCCTAATCCTATCTTACTTGTGAATAGGTTAATTTGTGATTGTAAAGAAGTAGTAATAGCATCTATTCTTAAATCTCCATTACTTTCAGTAACAAGAGGGTCTTTTTCGTTTCCTGGTAATTCATAATACACTGTCTCGCTAGAATCAAATATAGGAGTCATAGTACCATCAGAATCTGTGTTAAATTGAGTTGCTCCACCTTTAATATAAATTCTTTTTCTTCCGTTTGATATTTCATTGTCTAGCGAATCGTAAGCATTATCTATCGCTAATATTGTATCGGTTGCATTTGCAAAAGAACTTATACCATAAGCACTATTAATATCTATATTATTTACTTCGGGAGTTTTTAATATTGAAAATTTAGGAAGTACTGTTGATTCTATTTCTCTTAAATTTTCATCTATTTCAACTTCTGTATATGTTCCATTTATTTCGTTATATATTCTGTTATATATCTTGTAACCATCTTCTTCTAGGATATGAGCATTTATTTTAATTTCTTTTCCTTTTAATGTATTTCTTTTACTCCATAATAAAACTGACTTAATATCAGTATTGTCAGCTTCTAGTATTACAATGCCTGTAGCATCTATATAATTTATTTTTAATACATCGTTATCTAAATACGGAACTATTGCTCCTGTACCTAATGCTTTAACCAGTTGCATAAGTTTATTGCTATTGTATAAGAAATCGTTTTGTTTTAAACACTCTTTTATTTGTTCTGATACCTTTTCATTATTTATTGTTATTTCTAACTTCTCATTAAAATAAAAGTCTGATAAATCTCCACAAGCTTGAGTTGCTATATTCAAGCTCTTAAGAGTTTTCTTTACTTTCTTTTTACCATTGTATACATAATAGTTATGATATTTAGTTTTTCCTTGATACCAGTTAAGCCAGTCTTTAACTCTTGATTCGTGCTTGGTATCTATCACACTACTATCATAACCTAACTCTTCTATGAAATTTTTAACTATTTGTTCCATTTGTTTTTTCCTCCTTTAATTTATTCTAACTAATGCACTCATATACGGTTCAGTTGAATACTCTTGTGCATCCAAGCTGTCTATATCGTGCTTTCCATCATCAAGTCTTTCATCGTTTTTGTCTTTTTCCCATATTGCCGTTTTAAAGGCTTTTATTAACGGCTCACAACATTCTAATATTTGATATTTATTTGTTGAAAACATTTTACAATAAAATCTGATTCTATCTAATATCTTTCCTTTTACTGCATTGTTTATAGGTATTCCGATATGATTTTCTCTTAATGCTCTTTCAAATCCTGCAATAAGTGTTTGTTCAGCACTATCGCACCTTATATCTATTATGTTTATTCCTTTGTATTCTTCTTGTAGTTCTTTTACAAACTTAATAAATTCTTCTGTAAGTGTTTTATCATCTATACGGTCAGGTATTCTTTTTTGCTTTATTGATATTATCTTTCTAAATTGATTAGTAAAACCTGTTGCATTAAATGAATGTGCCGATATATTTCCTCCAAAGTCTACTCCTATTGTTATAAACTTTAATGAGTTTCTTGTTTCATTGATATAGTTACCACTGCTATCAGTCTTGTTCCATTCTGACATTTTTATAATGTGGTAATCTTTGAATTCTTGATATATTAATCCTTCGGCTACTACTCTTTTTCCTAATATGTCTCTTTGATACCATATACTGGTCTCATCATATTGACTTATTATTTCAGCCTTTCTTTCATCTGTTATTGCTGAATTGTCATAAATTGTAAAATGTTCATAGTTATAACCTCCTATAAGTGGATTCTTTGCCCACTTATCAATATAATCTGTATATATCGTGTCCATCGGATTACTAGGGTTCAAATCCCAAAACCATTTAGGATTAACACTTGCTAGCTGTCTTGCCATCGCTACTTTAATAAACGAAGTCTTACTATCATCTGAATCATAATGCTCGTTTATTTCAGTCGCTATCCATAATCCGTATGAGTTACCTAATATTTTCTTGTAGCTATCAGCTTTGCCACCACCTACGAATATAACTATCTTTTCGCCTGTTTTAGTTTTAATGTAAAGAGCTTCATTGTCTTTAAACTTTCCCCATCTACATCTACCTTTGAATTGGTGTTCTAGACCGAATCCGTTACATTCGCCTATATTAAGCTTTGCATTCGGTAAAGTAGAGCCACTAGCTAAATGAATTCTATCAGGAGTATATTCAAGCGATGCACTAAACATAATTACGTTGTCTATAGTTTTACCTGCTCTAACTGCTCCCTCTGCTACATTTGCTTTACAATTGGTACTTCTTTTCCAATAATCCAAGTGTTTTTTACTTGGTAATGTAAATCCTTCTAGTAAATTCATTTTTTATCTCCATAACCGAATATATCGCCCCACGTTTCCATAGATTGAATAGTAACGTTGCTTTCACTTCTTGTTGTATATGTTCCTTCCATTTTATTCATTGTATCTATAGCTCTGATTTTATCAGTTGAACTGGGTTCTCTTTCGTATTCTTTTCCATCGTATTTGTACGTTTCTTTTTTCTTTCCTGTTGCTATATCACTTAATAGCTTTAGTCTCTCTTTAGCCGATATTATATCTTGTTCTGCTATCTCATCCCTTAATTCTTTTATTCTTGCTGTTATCTTGTTGTCGTGGAATAATTCGAAAGCATTTCTATTTACAGTGGCATCTTTCATATTTTTTGTATTATATGCCCCTCTGTATGCATCGCTATAATTCATACTTTCGAGAACTATATTCTTACAAAATCTTTCTTGTTTTTCTGTGAGCATATAATCACTCCTTATATTTTCTTTCGATATACTTTTCTCTAATTAGCATCTTTCCTTTCGAGGTTTTATCTCCTTTATGCTCTGATTCAAACATTTCAAGCAATTTACTTATTATTTGATATTGTTCTATTGTCGGCTTATCTCTTTGTTCGTTTATAATTTTCAATATCTTATTTATTGCTAGATATGTTTCAATGTCTTTATATTCTATTACGTGTAAATATTCGTGAGCATATCTGTTTAAAACTGCTCCATTTTCAATTACTTCTTTTCCTCCGTGTTCTTTTTTAACTATGTGATGGAATGATGCTGTTTTATCTAGTGTGTAGCCCATAAAACATAATTTATCTAGATTATAAAGTTTAATCATATGTTTTGTTATAGGCTTCACTTTCTCCTCACTCCTTTTTTACAGCTTTAAAGAAACCCTCCAAACGTTAATTCAAAAAAAGCTGTCCGTTTCCCACTTTTTACACCCAAAAAAAGAAACTGTCTCCAGTTCCTTTATAAAATATAAACAATTGTATGTGAATTTTTATCTATTACTCACAATATCATAATAACACATCTTGGCGGGAATTGTGGGAAAGTTTTTCGATATACTTTCTACACTTCTTGCTGACTGTTGTTCTATCTGAATGATATTCTCTTCCTATATCCTCCCATTTCCATAAATCAAGAAATCTTTTTCTCATAATATTGCGAATTTCAGGGTCATCTACTTTGGTATTAATATATGTTTCTATTTTTATATATTCTTCTAATGCTGATACTCTTAATTCTATATATTTTTCTCTTAATCCTACTATCATTTCTTCTACGGATTCAGGAATAGTCATTCCTTTAGGCATATCGGTAAACTCTGTACCTCCTATACCATCATCTCCAAGTTTTGCTAATCTTTCTTTTAAATCTTTAATTTCTTTTTTTAAATGGAAATACCTTGATAGTTCTTTTTCAGTCATATTAACCTCCTTTTTATACATTTATTTTTGCGTGTTTGTGTGGCTTTACTATAATGTTATCTACTCCATATAATTCATTTCTTATTTTTGCGAACGTGTTTACCTCTATATTTTGATATATTATTAATGTTTTGTCGCTTAAATCATAATCATAGTTAGTAATACCATACTTCAACATTATTTCATCAACCATAAATTACTCCATATTATTTATTTTATCTATTATTTCATCGAACTTTTCTTGAAATTTTATTATACATTGCCTTGTTTCTCTTGTATCAATACCAGTTATCTTTTCTATCTTATTATTATCTTCTTCTATTATTTCTACTTCATCATTTAATGAATAACAAAAAACATTATTAAAAAAATCAGTTCCATTATCAACAGAATAATAATTTATTTGTAGTTTATTTTTATAATCATATTGTTCATTATATTTATAAACCAAATTGTCATATTTTATTTCGTTTGGCATTTCTTCTCCATTTGCTATTTTATTTAATAAATCTATAATGCGAATCTTATTCATTTGCATACCTCCATATATATTTTCCAGCTCTTTTAGTTCTATTGCTACAACAATTACATATACTTGCTACTGATATATTTAACTTTTTAGTAGCTGTCGATATACAATCCCATTGTTTTATAAAGTTGCCATTTAAATCATATTGATTAACCTTTTTAGAACATGGATGTTCTTTATCATTTTTATTTGTCCAAGCAGGATTTTTTAAATTTAATCTATATGCTTCTTTTTGATTATGACCATAAGAACACCATTCTAAATTTTCTAAAGAATTATTTAATATATTTCCATCAATATGATTAATGCAAGGATAATTATTAGGATTTTCTACAAATGTTTCCATTAATAATCTATGTAATGTTTTTGTATAAACTTTACCTTTTTTCATCATATTAATTGTTTTATAACCTTGCTGATTTTTAGAACCTTTAAGTATTTTTTCTTTTGTGCCTTTAAAACTTCTAATACTTTTAACTTGCCCTAATTTGTTTATATAATAACCATCAAAATGTTTTATAGGTTCCCATTCTATTATTTTTATTTCTTTATTCATCTTTTACCTCCCAACCTAATTCTTCTATTTGTTTATTTATTGCTTGTAATTCTTCTAATATTAAATAAACGCTTGTTTTAAAAATAATAAACTTAAAATAACAATTTATATGCTTTACTGTTTTTGTTAGATTACTTTGAAATTCTATATATATTGGTGCTTTTTTGTTTTTATATACAATATAATTGTCGTTTTCTTTTATTTGTACATATCCTAACTTTTCAAACATTTCTTTTGCTTTCATATTATCTACTCTACCTTTTCTACTAAATTTTTCCAAGTATAACCAAACCATACATTTTGAAAACCTTTAAATGTAATTTTTTCTTTATATTTGTTATAACTATCTTTTATATTTATTCCATTATTCTTATCATTTCTAATATTTAAAACATCTTGTTCATTTAATTTAACATTAGGATTATATTTTCCTTTATGTTCTGCACTAACACCAATTTTTAATCCTGTATTATATGCGTGTTGTATATTATATTGTTGAGTGCACCACTCTAAATTACTTATATGATTATCTAATTTATTTCCGTTTTTGTGGTTTATAATTGGTTCATTATATACATTTGGAATAAAT
>CADBQS010000013.1 GCA_902796915.1 uncultured Ruminococcus sp. | reverse complement strand
TTATGGATAGCGGACATGTTGTTTTATCTGCTTTACAGCCTGAAACAATTGCAAACCGATTTGAAAAAGAAGAGAATGATTTAAAGGGAGAAGGGAATAGCAAAGAAAATGAGTGAGGATAAAGGATTATTAATAGTTCTATCGGGTCCATCAGGAGCAGGAAAGGATACTGTACTTAAACAGTTGATAAATAAAAATGAAAATTTAAAACTTTCGATATCTGCTACAACTAGACAGCCACGTAGTGGAGAAGTTCATGGTAAAGATTATTATTTTATATCTGAAAATGAATTCATGGATATGGTATCTAAAGATAATATGCTAGAGTATGCAAAATATTGTAATAATTATTATGGCACACCAGTTATGCAAGTAAATGAGATGTTAGCTTCAGGTAAAGATGTTATATTAGAGATAGAAGTAGAAGGTGGTGCACAAATAAGAAATAAGTGTCCAGAATCTGTAAGCATATTTGTGTTGCCTCCATCTTTAGAGGTATTATCTTCAAGACTACATGGCAGAGGACTTGATAGTAGTGAAGTGATAGAGCAGAGATTAGTAGTTGCCAAGAATGAGATAAAATCGGCTGATAAGTACGACTATGTTGTAATTAATGACTCACTTGATAAGTGTGTTGAAGATATATTATGCATAATATCTGCCGAGAAGATGAAAGTAAAAAGAATGAAAAAAATAATTGATGAGGTGTTAAGCAATGAGTAAGCCATCAGTAGATGATATGCTTAGTGGAAAGAAAAGTAGATATTCACTGGTAATAGCAGTAGCAAAAAGAGCAAGAGAAATAACAGACGAAGTAAATACAAAAGGTGAAATTGTAACGGACAAAGCTGTAAATATGGCAATAGAGGAATTTAAAGAACACAAATACGAAATTATAGAACCAGATACAGACGAATAAGCCTATGGAAGAAAAAATGATAGCTAAAATAGCAGTGGATAAGGTAAGATATGAAATAGATACTTATTATAGCTATAATATACCTGAAAAATTTTCTAATTACTTGTGTGTTGGAAGTAGAGTAGTAGTGCCATTTGGTAGAGGAAATAATAAACGCCAAGGCATAGTGATGGAAATAACGAAAGAAAATGTTGAAAATATTGATATAAAATCTATATTTGCGGTGCTGGATGAGGCACCGCTTCTTAGTAATGAATTATTTGACTTAATATGTTGGATGAAAGAAAATTATTTTTGCAGTATTTTTGAAGCATATAGAACGGTTATTTCAACTGGAATAAATATGAACGTAAATATATCATATAAATTGAATAATAATATACAAATTTCAGAGTATCAAAATTTATGTGAAGATGAAATAAAGCTTATAAATTACATCAAAGAATGTAGGAATCAAATTAAAAGTACAGATATAGTTGACTATATTGGTGAAAAGTACTACAATAAAATTGTTAGGAATTTAATTGAATTAGGTATTATATATGAAGTTGGTTTTAAATCGAAAAATGTGGGAGAAAAAATCTTAAAAAATTTAATGATTAATGATAGCTTTGATATTAATACCTATAAGATGACGCCTAAACAAAAAAAAGTATATGAATTTATAAAAAATTCAAGTGGAGTAACGACTAAGGAAGTGTGTTATTTCACAGGAGTAACTAAGGGGGTAATAGATAATCTTATAAAAAAATGCATACTAAAATATGATGAAAAAATAATTTATTCAAGCCCTAATAAAGAAATAATAAAAGAGAACAGGGATTATAAAGATGTGATATTATCATCTTCCCAGGATAAAGCTTATGAAGATATAGTTAATGAAATAAGAGAAGGTAAAGAAAATATATCTTTATTGCATGGTGTTACTGGTAGTGGTAAAACTTCAATTTTCATGAAGCTTATAGATTACGTCTTAGAACAAGAAAAAGAAGTAATATTAATGGTACCAGAAATTTCTCTTACAGCTCAATTGATATCATTATTTAGAAATAGATATGGAGATAATATATCGGTTTTTCACAGCAATATGTCAGTATGGGAAAGATTTGATGAATGGAAAAGAGCCAAGGATAAGAAAACAAAGATTGCTATTGGTACTCGTACGGCGATATTTGCTCCATTTGAGAATTTAGGGCTTATAATTATGGACGAAGAACAGGAATATACATATAAATCAGATGCAATCCCTAGATTCCACGCTAGGGATATAGCAAAATATAGATGTAAGTATAATAAATGTATGTTACTTTTAGCTTCGGCTACGCCGTCTATAGAAAGCTATTTTATGGCACAAAAAGGAATATATTCATTACATAAACTTAAAGGTAGATATGGAAATGCTAAATTGCCGGATGTAAAAATAGTAGATATGAATGAAGAAATACAAAATGGAAATAGTACGTTATTCAGTTCAGAGCTTATAGAAAATATTAAACGTAATATGGAAATAGGCTGTCAATCAATTTTACTTTTAAATAGGAGAGGTTATCATACATTTGCAAAATGTAGAGCATGCGGAGAAGTTTTAACGTGTCCGAACTGTAATATATCTTTAACATATCATTCAGACAATAATAGGCTTATGTGCCATTACTGTGGGTATTCAAAAGATTTTACTAAAAAATGTAGTAAATGCAAGGAAAACGAAGTAATTTATGCGGGAATTGGAACTCAGAGGGCAGAAGATACATTAAAAGAATTAATTCCTGACTTAAGAGTAGTAAGGGTCGACGCAGATACTACGATTAAAAAACATTCTCATCAAAATATATTTAAAGAATTTGAAAAAGGCAATTATGATGTTATGTTAGGTACACAAATGGTTGCAAAGGGGCTAAATTTTCCGAATGTAACTTTAGTTGGTATATTATCGGCAGACCAAACCCTTTATAACGACGATTTTAGAAGCTATGAAAGAGCTTTTTCGCTTATAACACAAGTAGTAGGGAGGGCCGGAAGAGGAGATAAACCCGGTACGGCAATAATTCAAACATATACTCCCGAAAGCGAAGTAATAAATATGGCGTCAAATCAGGATTATGAGTCCTTTTATGAAAGTGAAATACCAATGAGGAAGTTAATGCTTTATCCTCCGTATGCGGATATTTGTGTTATAGGATTTACGGGAATAATAGAAAAAAAAGTAAAATTAGTTTCATTAGAATTATTTGAAGATATTAAAAAAATTGCTTCGAATAAATATAAGAATATACCACTGAGAATTTTTAAGCCTATACAAGCGAGTATAAATAAGATAGGCGGTAAATATAGATATAAGATGATAATAAAATGTAGAAATAATAAAATTTTTAGAAGTATGGTTTCTGATATACTTATGATGTATAATAGTAAGAGTAAGAATAAAGGTGTTAATATTTTTGTAGATATTAACCCGGATACAATTTTATAATAGAGGTGTTTAATATGGCGATAAGAAATATAATACTTGAAGGCGATGAATTGTTAAATAAGAAATGTAGAAAAGTAGAAAAATTCGACGATAGATTACATCAATTAATAGACGATATGATTGAAACAATGTATAAAGCCAAAGGCGTAGGTTTAGCTGCTCCGCAGGTAGGAATATTAAAAAGAGTAGTTGTGATTGATGTAGGAGATGGAATAATAGAATTAGTAAATCCTGAGATAGTAGAATCCAGCGGAGAACAAAGAGAGCAAGAAGGATGTTTGTCATGTCCTGGTGATTATGGAATAACATTACGTCCAATGATAGTAAAGGTGAGGGCCAAGGATAGAAACGGTAATGATATAGAAGTGTTTGGTAGGGCATTAAAGGCAAGGGCACTTTGCCATGAGTTAGATCATCTTGATGGTATATTATTTAAATCACGCCTAATTTCAGGAGATGTAAATCTAAGAAAAAATTAATTATTAATGAGAAGGTGAAATATAATGAAAGTGATTTTCATGGGTACTCCCGATTTTGCCGTGCCGAGCCTAGAAATGCTTATCAAAAAGGGCTATGACGTGCGTTGTGTTGTAACTCAGCCCGATAAACCACAAGGAAGAAAAATGATTTTAACGGCTCCACCTGTAAAAAAATGTGCTCAAGAAAATGGAATAGAAGTGTTTCAGCCTATAAAGATAAAAGAAGACGCTGCTTTTGAAAAATTAAAATCATTTTCTCCAGATTTAATAGTAGTAGTTGCATACGGAAAAATACTTCCAAAAAGAATACTAGATTTACCTAAGTGTGGCTGTATAAACGTACATGGTTCTTTATTGCCCAAATATAGAGGAGCAGCTCCAATACAGTGGAGTGTTATAGACGGCGAAGAAAAAACAGGCGTAACCACGATGTATATGGATGAAGGTATGGATACAGGCAAGATGTTATTAAAAAAAGAAACTAATATAGGAGAAAATGAAACATCTGAAGAGCTTTACAATAGATTATCCATAATAGGAGCGGAATTACTATATGATACGATAAAAGGAATAGAATCTAAAAGTATAGTACCGCAAAGCCAAGATGAATCAAAAGCAACTTATGCAAAAATATTAGAAAAAAATATGGGTAAAATAGATTGGAGTAAAGATGCAAAGGATATCCATAATTTAATAAGAGGATTAAATCCGTGGCCAATAGCGTTTACGAAATTAAATGGAAAAAATATAAAAATATATAAATCTCTTTTGTCTAATGTTAAGGGAGAAAAGGAAGGCAAGATAGTTAGTTTATCGCCGTTAATCGTAGGATGTGGAAATAATACGGCATTAGAAATATTAGAAATTCAGTTAGAGGGCAAAAAAAGAATGACAGCCCGAGATTTTGTTATAGGTAATCACATAAAAGAGGAAGATATATTAGGGGAGAAATGATTGTTATGTATGGCTATTATTATGATTACAGCTATTGGATATATATGCTTATTACGCTTTCAATATCTATGTATGCTAATTTTAAAGTTCAATCAACATTCAATAAATATTCTAAAGTAAAGAGTACAAATGGGTTAACAGGAGCGGAGGCAGCGAAAAAGGTATTATTAAAAGATAGCGTAGGAGATGTATCAATAGGGCACGTGAAAGGTAAACTTACGGACCATTATGATCCACGAAATAATTCAATACTTTTGTCAGATGAAGTGTATTCCAGTACATCGATTTCAGCTATTGGAGTAGCTGCACATGAGGCAGGGCATGCCGTACAAAACGCACAAGGTTATTTACCGATTAGGATAAGGCAATTTTTAGTACCGATATCACAATTTGGTTCATCACTTGCAATGCCGTTGGTATTTATAGGATTATTATTACCTGTACAATATAACTTTGTAGTAAATATAGGAATAATGTTATTTAGCTTAGCAGTGTTGTTTCAGATAGTAACGTTACCAGTGGAATTTAATGCAAGTAGTAGAGCGATAAAAGCCCTTAGTGAAACTGGAGTTTTGTACGGCGAAGAAGTAGACGGTGCAAAAGAGGTATTAAAGGCAGCCGCGTTAACGTATTTGGCAGCAACATTTACAGCATTGTTATCACTTTTAAGATTACTTCTAATATCAAGAAGAAGAGAAAGATAAAAAGTAAATTTTATATTTAATTAAACATATATAAGATTGGGAATTTAAGATAAAAAGAAAATTAATTTGTAAAATGCACAAAAGTAAAAAGGTTGTTGACAAAATATATTTATATATTATAATATAAATATGCACAACGTGCATGTGAATTATAAAGAAGATGTTAAAAATAGCAAAAAAATTAACAAAAGAGGAATTTTTAGAGGAAGTTTCAGGTGGTTGGAAAGAAACTGATGCTCCAACGATATTTAAACTATCTGGTGATGAGATAGAAAAATTACGTGCTCACAGGTTATGGGCTAAAAACGTTACAGGCGATGCTTATGTTGTTATGGATGACAATGCTAACAGTGTTACGGGAGATAAAATAGAAGAAGTTCTGGGTAAAAATTAAATTTTTGTTATTTGTACAATTTAACAAATATAAATAAGTTTAGGAATAAAAAGTAAATACTATAATGTTGTTTTTAATATAACCACGCCCGAAAAACGTGGTTATAACTATATATTTTTTAATCATTCAAATTTTTGCCGCAATATGGACAATACTTTTTATTACAATCTTTGTCTTTTTTGTTGTTTTGTTCTATAAACCCAGCGGATATAATTCCCGTTGGTATGGCTACGATAGCTACACCTAAGAGTGATATAACTTCACTTAAAATTTTACCAAGTGTAGTAACAGGATAAATATCACCATATCCAATGGTTGTGAGTGTTGTTACAATCCACCAAAGTGACGAGAATGCATTACTAAAAACTTCGGGTTGAGCCTCACTCTCAACATTGTACATTAAAACAGAAGCAATGATCATTAATAATGCTAATATTATAATTGAAGAAATTAATTGATGTTTATTTTCCTTGAATACTTGTCCTATTGAGGATAATGCAGTAACATACCTGTTAAATTTAAATATTCTTAATAACCTAATAGCCCTTAGAGAACGTAAGACAAGTAAACTTGAAGGAAAAATAAAAGGCAAATAGAAAGGCAATATTGATACGAGATCTATTAATGCCATAAATGATTTTAAATATTTTAATCTGGCTTTTGCTGGGGATAAATTAGGATACGTTAAATCAGCAGTCCAAATTCTTAGGATATATTCAATTGTGAAGAATATTACAGATATTAATTCGATTTTATTTAATAATGCTATCATATGGTCAGGCAAAGTAAATGTATAAGCAATTATTGATACAACGTTAATTATTATTATGCATATAACTATTGTATCGAATATGTTACTTATTAAATCATTTTCGTCATCATCTCTTATAATGTTAAAAATTTTGGATTTTATTGATGATAAAATATTCATATATAATTCAATCCTTTTTGTTATAAGTTTAAAGCTTATTATACAACAAAAAGGAATAAATATCAATTATTTATCTAATGTTAAATCCAAGACTTCTCCCTTTGAAATATCATCACAAAAGGAATATAAGACATCGTATTTATAAATACCGTCTGTATCATCAAAATAATTTTCACACTGTTTATGAAATTCTTTGTAATCTGAAGCTAATCTTAGAAAACTCACTTATAAGGCTATTCAATTGCTTTTTATTATCGTTAGTTTTTTGTTTATTAATATGTCGATAGCTTTACTAATGCCAAATTTTGCTACACTAACAGCAAAATTACCTTTATTTAATTTAAACGATGAATACTTAGAAAAATTATTAGAAATATAATCAATTTGTTCATGTACTTTATTTGAAGGTATAGGAGGCATTTTATGCGTGCCTACCGCCACGATTGGTAGATTTTCCAAATATATACGCGTATCGTAGGGATTTCTT
>CADBQS010000012.1 GCA_902796915.1 uncultured Ruminococcus sp. | reverse complement strand
GTTCTACCTGACGGTGCTTTGTTTGGTGAGGGTGTCAAAACAAGAATCAAAGAAAAACTTATGGCAGATTGCAATTTGCACACGATTATAAGACTTCCAAAGAGTGTATTTGCACCATATACTTCTATTAATACCAACCTTTTGTTCTTTACTAAAGGTGAACCGACAAAGGAAACTTGGTTTTACAGACTTGACATGCCTGACGGTTATAAAAATTTCTCTAAAACCAAACCGATGAAACGTGAACACCTCAAACCCGTTGATGAGTGGTGGAATGATAGGAAAGAAATTGAAATAGACGAATTCTTTAAATCTAAAAAATATACAATTGATGAGATAAAAGAACGTAATTATAACCTCGATTTGTGTGGTTATCCTTATGAGGAAGAAGAAGTCTTACCGCCTATGGAACTATTAGACAACTATCAAAAACAAAGAGCAGAACTTGATAAAAATATTGATAATGTATTGGCTCAAATTAAATCAATGCTTGGAGGGGTAAGTGGCAGGTAGCTTGTTTAATATAGCATTAAATTTTAGTCAACAAGAGCCTATATGGATAGAAATATTAAAGTACTTCATTATGCCTTTAGTATCTGTCTTTATCGGTGCTATTTTAGCTTATAAATACAGCTTAAATCTGGAAATAATAAAAAAAAGAGATGAGCAAATTGAAAAATTTATAATAATATACAACAAAGCCAATATTCTTTTTGAGGAATTAATAGGTTATAAACGCTTCTTAATAGAAATAATAAAACCTATGTATGAATATAACCCTAAAAAAGCAGCATGTGAACCGATTTATATCCCTAAAATAGCTTTTTCAGAGCCATTAGATGAATATGTTATGTTAGCTTACTATAATCGTTTGTTTCCTTGGGTTATTAGTAATGTAAATAAAAATGTTGAAATATTACTATCATTACTCAAAATACAAAAAAAACATAGAGAAAAATGTTATAGTATACTTAAGGATATTAGCGAACTACCTATTGAGCATATAGAAGGTTTCAAAAAAGATTTTAACGATCTCATAGATGATATAGATAAAGCACTGTATTGGGTATATATCCTAAATGACAAGTTATGTAAATGCAATGCAAGATATTTTAGTTATTTACAAAAAAATGTTTCAGATACTTTTATCATTGCGAATATTAATAAAAAATATATGCCTAAATTAACAGACAAAAAATATCGTATAGAAAAACAATATTCTAAAATTTTTGAAAATCATTGGTTAAGACCTAATAATATATGGCAAGATTTAGAATTGTTAAGTTGTAAAATTGCTAATTGGTTTAGATTTATATTTTATTATTTAACTTTAAACAAAATTTTTAAACCGAAAGGTAAAAAATAAATGAAAGCAGAAACTCTAAAAAAGGCTATATTACAATATGCAATGCAGGGGAAGTTGGTTGAACAGAACCCAGAAGATGAACCTGCATCAGTTCTGCTTGAAAGAATTAAGGCTGAAAAAGAACAATTAATCAAAGACGGTAAAATCAAAAAAGAAAAACCTTTGCCACCAATCACCGAAGATGAAATACCGTACGAACTGCCAAAAGGTTGGGAATGGGTAAGGTTTTCAGAATGTATTGATGTCAGAGATGGTACTCACGACAGTCCTAAATATCAGACAACAGGATATCCGTTTGTAACCAGCAAAAACTTAAACAACGGACAACTTGATTTTTCAAATATAAATTATATTTCAGAAGAAGATTTTAAAAAATTCTCTGAACGATCTTATGTGGATAATGAAGATATTTTATTTGCCATGATAGGTAGTATCGGAAATCCTGTCATTGTAAAAAAAGATAGAGAATTTAGTATAAAAAATGTTGCCTTATTTAAAAAATCTAATTTTATATCGGTTAAGTATTTGTACTATTATTTGATGTATATTCAAGAGATTTTAAAAAGTAATGCCTCAGGTGCTGTTCAATCATTTGTTTCTTTATCTACATTAAGGGCGTATTTATTTGCCCTACCTCCTCGTAAGGAACAAGAAAGAATTGTTGAGAAGCTGGAGCAGATACTTCCGCTTGTTGAAGAGTATGGGAAGAACGAAGAAAAACTTTCTAAACTTAATTCAACCTTGCCTGATAAGATTAAACAATCAATCCTACAACACGCAGTTCAGGGTAAATTAGTCCCGCAAAACCCTTCAGACGAACCCGCCTCAGTTCTTTTAAACCGAATCAAAGCCGAAAAAGAACAACTAATCAAAGACGGTAAAATCAAAAAAGAAAAACCCCTCCCACCAATATCAGAAGATGAAATACCATTTCAAATACCTGATTCATGGGAATGGGTAAAGTTAGGTGATTTATGTTCAATTAATCCAAGAAATATTGCCGAAGATGATTTAGATGTTGGTTTTATTCCTATGACAAGAATAAATGACGGATATTTAGGTGGGCATACTTATGAAAATAAGAAGTGGAAAGATGTAAAAAGTGGCTTTACTCATTTCCAAACAGGTGATGTTGTTGTAGCAAAAATTACTCCGTGTTTTCAAAACAGAAAATCAACTATTATATCAGGCATTCCTAATAAAATCGGAGCGGGGACAACCGAATTACACGTTATTAGGGATAATACTCGGATTATAAATATGAGATATTTGCTTTTGTTAGTTAAAACTGAAATGTTTATAAGAGAGGGAGTAAAAAATTTCACAGGAACTGCTGGTCAACAAAGGGTTGGAAAAGATTATATTATGAATTATATTGTTCCACTTCCGCCTCTTGACGAGCAACAACGTATCGTCACCAAAGTCGAAGAACTATTATCAATTGTAGAAAGTTTAAAGAGGTAATGCAATGTTTCTTATTAAAGAATATATAAATAATCATATTATATTGATAATTATATTAAGTTTTCTGTTTCTATTGCTTTTAGTTTTACTTATATCAAATCTTAAAAAAAAAAAAAAAGCTATGAAATTTATATCAGGAATATTAAAAATTGTTTTAAATATTATAAAAGAACCTATATCATTTATTCTATCAATTATAAAATTTAACATTAAAAAATTTATATTAGAATATAAGCTAACGTTCTGTTTAAAGAATAGAAATAACAGATTAGTATGTGACATATTGTTTAATTTATTTTTGTTATTTATTTTTATAATAATTATTTTTTATGTAACCTACTGTACAAATGACAAATTTAATAACATTTTACTTATGTTAGATGGTGCAATTATAAGTATTTGGATTACTCATCTTATAGATATTATAAATTCAATAAGGTCTTATGCAAAAAAACTTAATAGAACCTTTACAACTTTATCCACAATGTTGCAAGTACTATCTTCGCTATATGAGTTATTTGTTGGATTTTTCCCATACAATGATGATTTATTTAAAAAAGGGGAAGATATAATATACATTACTCCGTATGGACACGGCAGTGACATTGTACTGCAAAAAGAAAGTGCTAGTTTATTTATAAATTATTTTCAAACATTAACGGAAGAACAATTAATAAACACTTATAATGAAGATAATGTAAGAAAATTGTTATCATATTTAATTAGCAAACAAGAACATCTTCGTACCGCACATTCTCTTATGACTGTAAGTATAGATTATATTCCAGATTATATTATAGATTTATTTGAACAAGTATATTCATTAGTTGATAAAATAGTTGATTTTCATCAAATGTACAAAAATATGGATATGCAATTAAAAAAGCAAAGTTCTTCTTTGTATTCAGTTTATATTTATAAATTGCCAGTAACTATTTTGATATTACAAGATGAACAATTTCTTTACAAAGAATACATAAAGCATATTTCCCATCCTCCAAAAATAATATTTGCAAAAACATTGGATGATGTTGTGAATTCGAATAAGAAAATATTAATGAAATAGGTAAAGAAATAATAATTGTATTATGGATATTTTGATTTTAGGAAACGGATTTGATTTAGCACACGGGTTAAAAACCAAATATAGTGATTTTTTAGAGTATTGTAGGCGTAAATATTCAATTAATGTGTCAAGTGGTCATATAAATAATGTTACTTCATTGACAAATAATCTATGGCTAAGACACTTTTTGATGTTAAAACAAGCCGGAGATAAATGGATTGATTTAGAAGAGGAAATTTATAATGTAATAAAAATTATTAATGAACATTCAAAAAGAATTACTATGAATTACGCAAATATAAATATTAACAGACTATACAGATTTTCCGAGACATATATTGAGGATGATTTTAATTTAGGGAAAATCCTTTATAAATCAAAAGAAACTCAACAAATCTATAATGTTGATGCGAAAGAATATGTTTCAATAAAAGATAATATTATTAATAATAAAGTGTATTATTTTAAGAGTTATAAAGGTCTTATAAATTATTTGTATGATGAATTGCGAATTTTTACAAAATATTTTAATGATTATTTATTAGAAGAGGTGTTACCTAATATTGGTAATATAAAGTATAAATTTAAATTATCAAATAATAAAATGATAAGAGTTTTAAATTTTAATTATACAGATACTTATGAAAAATTATATGACCTTCATAGTATATATGCCGATGATAGTCCAAGGTACGTATATGTACATGGTAAAATCTGCAATTCTGAAGATTGTAATTTAATATTAGGAACACATTCTTTCTATAATAATTTACCAAATGATTTAAATGAAGAGATTAATGTTGAATTTAATTTATTTAAAAAACATAATCAGCGACATAGATACGGTACAATAGAGTCTTATCAAGGTTTATTAAAAGAACTTAACGATAGAAGAAAAATAATTGTTCCTAATTTTCATATTATTGGTCACTCACTAGATAAAGCTGATTATAATATTTTAAAACATATATTTAAGGCAAGAGAAAAATGTAATATTAATATCTATTACCATAATCAAGAGGCTCTTAATAGGTTAATAAACAATATTACAGAAATTATTGGCGAAGATGAAGTAATGTCAAAAGTTAAATTTATTTATCAACACGATACAAAACGGGGTATTTTAATTCCACAAGAAAAAGAGCTGTTAGTTACTACTTGATATAATCCTGACTTTGAGTGATGAATACGACACGTTGAAGGAGGTCGTATGGAAAAAGTCGGAATGAATATTACGCCAAAGGAGTTTAAGCAATTAAGCAAGTGGTCGGAGAATATTTATAACACAGCGGTGGTTATTGATTATTTTGTTACTAATCAGCCGGAGATTGAAGAGTGTTATAATCTTGCGCCGGTTGTTAAACATTTACGAAATAATGCAGATGTATTGAACGCATTCTTTATAGATCATGAAAAAGATGTAGAAATTTAAATGTTGTTTAAAAGGTGTTTAAAATCCGTTTAAATAGCGTTCAAAAATTATTATGTCCAAATGATACGATTTTAGACGTATACACTTGATGTTTCCCGCTGAAAGATTGATGAATGGTGTAGCTTGAAAGGAGCATACTATGATTGAAATCTGTAAAAAATACAGATTGAAAAAGCTCAAAGGCTGGTTTGAAAAAGATAGCGAAGAATTTGCGGTTCTGTGTTTTGGCGAACACAATATTGTTGGCTGCGTCGCACCAAATGGTGAAAAATATGTATTTGATAAAGATTT
>CADBQS010000011.1 GCA_902796915.1 uncultured Ruminococcus sp. | reverse complement strand
GAAGAATGCTCTGATGATGAAATGATTTATATATTAAAAAAAATGATTAGAGAAGAAATTTAATCATTTTTTTATTGCAAAAAAAATTGACTATAAGCCACGACAATTCTTATAGTCAGAAACAAATAATTATAAGTCACCGCTACGTTGCAACTAATTTATAGGGGCAACTTATTCATAATAATATCAGAAAATTTAAATTTTGTCAATACTTTTTTAAAATTTTGTCATATTTTCACCACTAAATACTAAAAAATGGTATTTTCTGGAGCAAATCCATTAAAAAAGAGCCAAGATGGCTCGAATAATATAATTAAGAAACTGATACTGCTTGCTTCTTAATTACAACTTAACTATAACACATTTCAGTTTAATTGTCAATAGTCTTTTCTATTTTTATCATAATAATTTAACGGTTTACTAAAATCGTTTGGGTCATAATCTCCAACAATTTCATCAAAAACATTTACTATTTTACCATTTGATAAATAAGTTATGCCCTTACCATTTAAAGCATCTTTGCTCATTGAAACAAATTCATCTATTAAGCTTTTACATCCTTCTAAAGAATTACCATATCCATCATAATCAAATCCAATATCTATAATGCTTTGCAATACATCTCTTAAAACTTTTATTTCTCTATCTTTATTATTCATAATTACTTATTGAAACGAGATATTTCTTCATCATCTTTAAATAAAAGTAATCTAATATCAGAATATTTTATTCCTTCTGTAGCATCAAATAAATCTTCTCTTGAATGACTTGATATATCTTCCTTTAATAAATTAAAATATTTTTCTGCTTTTGCTTGATTATCTTGAAAATCTCTCTTTTGTAATTCTTTATTATCATCTTTTTTAATTATTAATACTGTATACATTATATTCCTCCTATCTTTTTACCACCATAAATCAAAATAATATGTCTTAAATAAAGCTAAAGCCTTTTTAGCTTTTTTAAATTGTGTTTTTGATTCTACACCTTTTATTATAATTGCAAAGCCTTTTATCATATCATCTAGTATCTTCTCCCATTTTTCTGGGCTTAATGACGCTGGATACGCAATTCTCTTGGTTTCTTTAAATTTCATTAAATAAGTATATATAATCATAGCCAAAGAAGTCTGCATATCCCAAGTATCTGATTCGGCTAATCCCGTATCATCTGGAATATATCTTTTATCTTTAAAATCTCTTTCAAATGGCCAATTTTTCTCTGTTACTCCTAAATCTCTTAAATATCTATTAATCATTTTCAACCATCACCTTAAATTCCTCATACATACATATAATTTGTTGTGGATATAAAGCTTTAATTCCAATGTTTTTACATTCCTGTAATATCTTTTTTTTATCATCAATAATTATGCAATCATTTAAATTAATATTATTCATAAAAGCATAATCTTTTATAAAGTCTGCTTTAGTTCTATAGTCTCTATAGTCTATTAAAATTGGGGCATTTTTTATCATACAATTAGGGAGATATTTTCTCATCCATTCTATTTTTTCTTGCCTACCATCCCAACCACCAGAATAGACACTGATAATAATTAAATTTTCCTGTTCATATAGATATTTAATAGCGTCTATAACTATATGAATTGGTTTTTTATTTAAATATAAACCTGGAGTAAAATCAACATTATCACAGGTTTCGTTTGCAGCTAAAGTATTATCTAGGTCAATAAAAACATTTTTCATAATCACACCTCAGTATTTTTTTTATATCTTCTACCCTTTTTAAAATGTTCTTTAGCATATGCTTCAGCCTTTTCTTTTAACTCCTTACCTTTAGTAGTTAAATATTTAGACGCCATTGGATTTCTTTTTAATTTTTTATTTGTTTTTCCTTTGTTGTCCAAATTGGCTTGAGTAATACTAAAATGGGCTTCTCCGCTATTACTAGCTTTTCTCTTTGCCATAACCATTTCCCCCTTTACTCAATTTTATTCTTTTTTTGGCTGCCGGAGCTGGATTCGAACCAGCGCATCCTAGAGTCAAAGTCTAGTGTCTTACCGCTTGACTACCCGGCAATATCTGGTAGAGGTAGTGGGATTCGAACCTACGACATCACGCGTATCAGACGTGCACTCTAACCAACTGAGTTATACCTCTATATATAAATAGGAAAACGCTTGTATAGTAAAGGGTCGACCAAACATTCTATACACACCCTACGTTTTACATAACTTATTCTATTAGTCTCGTTAGTGTCATTGAGCTATCAGCAGTTGCTCCTACGTTTCTGCATCAAAGTTAAAACCTATATAATTCAATTTGGAGTGGGTAATGAGAATCGAACTCACATTATCAGCTTGGAAGGCTGAAGTCCTACCATTAAACGATACCCACATTTTGTCGTAACCCCGTGTTTTAATTGCTTTCTGCACTCGACACTGACCAGCAATATAATGGCGCTTCCAGAAGGACTCGAACCTCCGACCTAATGGTTAACAGCCATCCGCTCTACCTACTGAGCTATGGAAGCAATGGTACGCCCGCAGGGATTTGAACCCCGATAGTACGGATATAAGCCGTAAGCCCTAACCATTAGACGACAGGCGTAT
>CADBQS010000010.1 GCA_902796915.1 uncultured Ruminococcus sp. | reverse complement strand
TTAAATTAATTAGATTACCATTTCTTTCTATTTTTACTCCAGTAGCTCCCGCTTGATCTGCAGGCGAAGGTATTTGAGAAAATGTAACATCAAACATCTCTGCATCTAAATTTTCAATTACAATGGTCTTTGAGTCAGGTAATTTATAGTTACCCTCAGTAGTATCCGCATCTTGCATCGTCCATACATAATAATCCCCATCTTGCTCAGCTTTAGCTTCGGCCTTTTTTTTATCTGCTGAAGATGAATCATATATTGAAGCCGTTAATTCCGCATCTTTTTTAACTTTATATCCATTTTTTATCTTTGCTCTAAATGTCACCTCAGATGCATACTTTAATTTAGGACCATAAAGACTTAATGGCTGCCACTTATACTCTTCCGGGCTAGAATCGCTTGTCTGTTGTGCATCTTCTACCCATATTTCTATGTCTAATGCATTTGATATATTTATATCTTGATTGTCCGATTCAAAAGTTAGGTTATATTCTTCTTTTTGAATCTCATCTACAATTAATATAACTAAATCTGTTGTTATATTTTTTATTCTATATTTTCCATCTTCTAATTGTAACGAATCATAATAATAAAAATCACTATAATAATCTTTTAACACACCATAATTGTACATTCCATCGTATGGAGCTTTTAATAAAACCGTGTTACCGTCGTCATCCGTCTCAGGTTGCAACCACATCGCATTAATAGCTTTTACTTTCAATGAATTACTAGCGTTATATCCATCAGGGAGTGTAATATCAAAATCTGCAAACCCATTGTGTTCATATGCATTTCCGAATTCCAACCCTTCAACTTTTACCCCTTTATTTTCTAAATTCACCGGCAGTGGAGCATCTTTGTATTGACCAAACGTTATATTATATTTATTTACCTGCAACTCCTCTGAATCATCAGCTAAAGTTACCGTTACTCTAGAATCTGATTGAATAGGAACACTATAAACCCAATACGATTTTAATGCATTTTCGTAGTTACCCCCAGGTAAAATTTCATTCACTCCATCTTCAGGGTATTCACTAGTAACTTTTGACGGGGCAATTATTTTTGAATCACCCACTGTATACTTATATTGGTTCGTTTTTTCTAATGATAAAGATTCAACTGTAACTTTGATAACCGATTTGTTATGCATATCATCTACATTTACCATAAATTTATATTCTCCACTTGGAACTGAAGATGTATTGTATTTTTTATTAGAAACATCGTCCTGCGTTTTGCCATCGGCATTAGTTGTCTCTCCTTCTTTAATTGCTACTGTCACTTTATCTGTTAGCTCATTGCCGTTTTGGTCTAAAAACTTCGCACCATTTATCGGTGTAAATAATACGTCATGTCCTCTATAAAATATAAACTTTTCAAGTATTGAAGTTTGTCCTAAATACGCTTTTCCTACATTCTTTTTTACATCCTCCAAATATTTTTCAGCTGAATCCAAACTACTTTTTGCTTCTTCCAAAGATTTTTGGGCTTTTTCTAAATTCTCATTTAGAGTATCCGTTTTACTGTTATCTGTATTATTATCAAGTTCAGCTTGGGCTTCGTCAACTTTGATTTGAGCTTTGTCAACTTTGGTTTGGGCGTTATTAACTGCGATTTCTCTCCCACGACCATCACTATATTCAAGCCATGCAGCTGCTTGGTATTTACCTATCGGTAAATCAGCGACGTTTATTTTAGCCAAACCATTAGTATTTTTTTCTACCGTTACACTCGTAAAATAAGACTTATTAGTTTCAGTATTAGTAAGGAGTACAACCATATAGGCTTCAGTCACAAAGCTAGAATATGGTATTTCTAATGTGGTATTAGCTATCATAAAAGCATCAGGAGACGCTTTTAAATCTGTACTATCATCAAATTTCAAATAATATGGGCCTGTGCCTGAATTAGTTATTTCCTTAAATTCAGGCGTTGCTTCCGCAGATGTTTCTGTTCCAAATTTACTAAATTCATCAGCAGACATACCCCTCAAGACTGATGTAAAGGCTACGTCTGATATGTCCATGGTAAATAAAGGTGAATATCCATAATGTTCATATATTGGATTGTCTGTAATACTATATGTAGTATTATCACCATTTTTCTGAACTGTTTTAACCTTCTCCCCATCACTCAAAGCACTACGAAGCCACACACGATATTTCGATAGGTACTTTGGTGGAATCAAAAAATTGGCATTGGTGTTATTACCAGATGTTAATGTTCGGCTCGTTAATTCGTTAGGTGCCCAAGATACAGCACCATTAGTATCTTGTGCTGCATAGCTCGGTATGTAGAATTTATCTGTATGTGTATAAGTAGAATCTCCTCCATTTATTGCACTAGTCCTTGAAATATTAGATATAAGATCTAGCATATCGTTGGTAAAATATTGATCCTCAAAATGGCTTAAATCACCCGATGTTGCATCAGTACCGGTATCAGCTGTTTTTTCAGAATATAACCCCGGGAATCCACCTACATTTCTTCCAAAATAGCTTCTAATCGTACTCCCTACCCAGTTATTTGCATTAAACGTGCTATTTTTAGCCGTAGTATAAGAATTATAAACCTGATACGGCAAAACCGGAGTAGTTGCATAAAGCGTCATGTAATAAGCATTAGCTGCCTCCTTACCATATAACGGCACTATATTGTCGGCATCAGTAGAATTATGTCTACCTGCTATCCACCAAACAAGCTCTTTACCAGATTTATTTCTTCCGAACTTAACCATTACGTTTGATGGACCACCATATTCTTCTGAAACACTATCAGCATACGTAATAACATCTGTGCCACTCCATGTAGTTTTACCCCATGAAGGCATAAGCTTGCTTGTACCCTCAGAAAGCAAATCGCTATTAAGAGTATGTTCCTCACCACGGTAATTATTAATTATAATTATTCCGCTTCCTACTAACGCACTCACAAGAAGTACATACATAAGAACCCTTTTGTTTACTCCTTTTACTATTTTTTTTGTTCTTTCAAATATTTTTTTCATAATATCACACCGTCCATAATCAATATATAAATTCATGATGTGTTTTGTATTTTATTAAGCTCGCAGCTATCATTACACACAAAAAAACTCAACCAATAAAACTTTAATTGTAATTATATCATCTTAATTCTTAAATTTCAACTATTTATAAATTTTTATATTAAATTAATAAATATTAAATAGTAAAATCAAACAAGTACTATTCTATATTTAACTATAAAATTAATATTTGCCCGTGAACATTAAATAAAAATTTACAAATATTATACTTATTAACTAATAAGTATAATATTTGTAACTCTCATAAATTTATGGAAATAAAATAGCCAGAGATATTGATTGTACCTCTGGCTATAAAACTTATATAACTTCTGGTGGACCTGAAGGGGATCGAACCCTCGACCTCTCGGATGCGAACCGAACACTCTCCCAGCTGAGCTACAGGCCCAACTATAAAATTTACTAATTATTTTATAGTTTAAAATAAAATATTAATGATGTCAAGTAAAAAATTATTATTTGACAATCAAAAATATTTGTGTTAATGTTTTATATTATAAGTTGCAGATATGGCGGAATTGGCAGACGCGCATGGTTCAGGTCCATGTGGGCATTAGCTCGTGCAGGTTCAAGTCCTGTTATCTGCACCATAATCCTACGTATCTTTTGATACAATCCAAAGCCCAGTATTACTGGGCTTTCTCTATGTTTGAATATAAATTTTGTGTTTAAATTTTCAGTTTTTATGGTTCGTTTAAAGCTCAAACTCTAAAAAAATGAAACCTTGACGCTCAAGGTTTCATTTTCCTATAAATTTTCTTAAGGGGGTTGCATACTTTCACACGGTAAAATTTTTGTAATAAAAAACGTATTTATAGGCTATATTGTTTGCTGTGATTACTATAATACTAAATAATAAGAAAACAAGCTAAACGATATTAATAATACCCAACTTTTGATAATTATGTTTCAACTTTAGATAACATAACACGATAATAATCATCCAGTTGCAAAACTTGTTTGTTCATTTTTATGTTAATAATATCCGAAGGATGATGCCCATTTACATCCCATTTAAATGTGCTTATATTGAATACATAATTGTATTTTTTATTGATATATGTGGTCTGTCCTATATCTTTGCCGAAAGTGCTATTGCCCAAAACAAAAATATTATTTAAATTTGTTTTTAGAGTAAGAGCTAAAATTTCTGCACTACTTATTGTGTACTCATTTACAAATATAAAAATCTTTTCAAATTTTTTAAAGTGTTCATCTGACAAATACGATAATTTTTTTCTTTTATACTTCAAATTGACAATATTACAGTTGTTAGGCAACAGGGAATTTGCTATTTTAACACACTCTTCTACATTACCACCAATATTGTCTCTCAAATCAATTATCAAAAATGGTAATGATGTCTCGGATATATAGTCAACAAATCTTGCACTTGCATCTTGAAATGATGCAAATTTTATATACAAAAAATTTTTAAATTTTACGTCAATTTGAAAAGTAGAATTAAAACTTTTGTTGCGTCTATAATAATCAAAATTAGTAAACTGATCATCTCTCGTTTTTACTATAAAATTTTTGAATTCATTTATAGGTATTTTCTTTTTAGACGTTAATAGTTTTTTATAATCGTAGTACTCATTGTTTTTGTTTAAAAACAACGCCTCTTCTTCATATCTCTCTATAAGGATATTAACAATTTTATTTGGAATTTGTCTTTTGAAAATCATAATAACTTATTCCTTAGAAATATATCCATTCATCATATTCGAAAGCTTTGCAGTATTTATTAGCATTTTTTCTTTACTTGAATGTACCATAAATGAGTATGCTAGAACCGCTAATATAATCGATATTAAAGTAGATATTGAAAGAGATAAATAACTTACTGGAAGCAAGCTGATAAATTTCACAAAAACAAATGGAATTATCATAAATGTCAGCCCAAATACAGTGCCAATACATTGATTTATTTTAGAATAGTTGGCATAGTGTATGGTCGCACATCCTAACACAGAAATGGAAAGTATAAAGCTTAGGATATTCTGTACTAAGTATAGATACCCAGGAAATACACCTAGTAAAAGCGAACATATAACAATAAGTGTAGTTGAAATGATATAATTTCCTATGCTAACAAAAATTAAATTAAACCACCACATCTTTTTGAGTGAGATGTTGGTAGAGATTAAAGTTTCACAAAAGAGTATATCGTCCATAGACGCAAGAAACATCTGATTTATCGCCATAGTGGCCATAGGGAAGTAAGCAAAGACTATATCGAAATTGTTTTTAAAAACAAATATCGATAAAAACAAGACTAATGTCGAAATCAATAAAGAAAATGCTAGTCTAATTTTATTGTTTTGTACTTCTATCAGTCTTTTCCACAATAGACTTTTCATAAACTCATACTCCTTATAACTCTTTCTTTAGTGGTATTAGAAATAGTTACCAAACTTACTAGTAAAAAAGTTAATGATAAAATAATATTAACCCAATAAGGAAATTTTAAAAAATTCGAAATTAATACTACAACAAGCGGAATAAAAGTTATGTATGACGATTTTTTCCCTAAAATGAGTAAAAATGTGGACATAAAAAGTAATGAAAAATAAATCATCATGAAAAACACAACTAGTGAAACTATTCCTATATAATCCAGAGGGATAGTTAGAAATTTGAGTGAAAAACCTTTATAAATATAATAAAAACCAAGAAATGCAAAGTTTATCAATAGCGATATGATAAACAAAAAAGTAGTTTTTATAAACATTATCGATCTAATAGTGTATTTAAAGCTAAACAAAATTTCATAATCTTCGTCTAGAAACACGTTATACATAAAGAGCGAAATACAAGCGATCATATAGGACGTCAATTGTAGCATATCTATCTTAACATCTAAAAATGCCAAAAGTATGAACATTCCTAAAATGAATAACAAACGAATAGAACTTAATTTTTTTTTGTAAAAGTTTAATTCTTTCCAAATGAGTGCTGTCATACCTCGTCCTCCTTATTAACCGATGATAGTCCAAAGATTTTAACGTATATGTTTTCAAGGTCATCATTAATCCGCTTATATTCATACAGGTGTATATCATTACTTTTAATCCATTCATAAAGACTATCATCCGGGTGATTAAGAGTTACTATAATTCTATTGTCTGAAGTCATAGTAGCAAAAGAAACTAAGTCGCAATTTTTTATTTGCTCAAAGGAAAATTCTGGAGAACCCACAGTCAGTTCGTATGTGTTTTCAGAAAATTTCTTCTTAGCATCATTATACGTTCCGAAAAATAGAATTTCACCGTTGTTTATGAAAGCTATGTGGGTTACTACTTTTTCCAATTCACCTAAATCATGTGAGCAAATAAAGGTAGTAACACCCTTACTTTTTAGTTGCTCTATATAATGCCTTATAGCTAATTTTCCTTCAACATCTAATCCTTTGCTTGGTTCATCTAAAAAAACTAATTTTGGTTTACACGTGAGTAATCTGGCAATCGCAAGACGTTGCTTCATACCTCTTGAAAAGAAAGTTGGTTTTTCATCTTTTCTATTTAACAAATCAACCGAAGCAAGCGCTTTTTGAATTCTGTTTATTCTATTAAGTGGAGTATCATTTTTGTGATAAACCCTGTCAAAGAACTCTACATTTTGCCAAGCACTTAGTGAATTAAATAATCCCAAATTATCAAGTACAAACCCTATTTGGTTTTTTAATTGTGCATATTTTTTGTCAGAAACATTTACTCCGTCAACAGTAACATTGCCAGATGATACCTCATAGGTATTAAGTAAGATTCTTCCTATTGTAGTTTTTCCTGCTCCATTGGGGCCAATTAAAGCAAAAACACTACCGGGCGGAATTGAAAAAGAAACATTGTTTAGTATTTTTTTTGTTCCAATTGTTTTACATACGTTATTAAATTTTATTTCCATTGTCCTGCCTCCACATCATAGCTACACGATTTATCGCAATCAGCGAATACGCATGAATTACACGCATACTTAAACTCACAGCTTTTACATTTTCCAAATTTTCTTTCGCTAATAGGTTTAGACCAATAATTTAGCGATAGATTCTTTATTATTTGTGCAAATTCATCGTTTTTAACATTACCGATTATTCGGTTTTTGTTTTGTAAGCAAGGTACAACACTACCATCACTTAAAACGGTAATTTTTGAAAAAAGGCATGGATTATTAAGCTTTTTTAAGAAAAACTCGTCTAAGGTTGTGCCCATCATAGTTTCTTTATTTATGACTAGATTTTTAGTAAAAAACTGTAACCTCCATCCTTCTGGTAAACGAGAAAGTGCGAAATTATTTCTGTTATTTGTTAGTATAGTAACATTTCTGTAGCTCTTGTAATTGCTAACTATTTTATCAAAATCATCAAAATTATCAAGTAAAATAATGAATTTGGTATTTTGGGGTAAATTAGTAGGTTTAATTAATCCACTGGTTTTTATTGATAACGATATATTTTTATCTCCCACGTGAGAACATATCTCATGGATGTTTGGATGCAGTAGAGGTTCTCCTCCTGTCAATAATACCTCTTTCAAACCATAAAAAACACATTCATTTATTAACTTAAAAAATACACTTTTATCCATCATTATTTCGGAAGAATCCTTTATACAAATAGGGCAAAAAATATTATTGCAAAAACTACACTTAGAATTACACTTAGTAGTTAATTGAATAGTAGCAAAAAACAGATTGGGACTGTTTTTCCAAATTTTAGTTTCATTATAAATGTTAGTTGATCGAAGTTTGTCAACAAAATATTTTGGACTAACGTCAATAGATTGGACAGAAAAAGTCGAACAGAGATAGTCTAGCATGGTAGTAAAGATATATGGATGTATTTTAGG
>CADBQS010000009.1 GCA_902796915.1 uncultured Ruminococcus sp. | reverse complement strand
GTATCAGCCTCCTTTAGAGGCGGCTAGTAGTACAGGGCTTCGCCCGTTAAAGAAATACCCCCAGCCTAGCTGGGGGATGCTTATTATTTACATATATTTCTCCCATTTTTGACAATCTTTTTCACTCCATCCATGCAAATAAAATTTAACATTGGTTCCCTTTAACTCTTGTTTTACTTTCTCAATTGAACTTTTGATTATTTCAGGAGGATTTTGAAAAACTCCCTGTCCAATCAAAGTTAAATGTAATGATACAGGTTCTCCAATTTGTTCTGACCTAATTGCAGCTATTTGTGCAATAGATTTATATTCATTAGAAACAATAACATCACAAATTTCTTTTAATAATTTAGTTTTATTATCGTTTTTATTCCAATCAACATAAGCTCCTTGGAATGAAGGTGCTGCACTAAAAACTTGCAATTGCTTTTTTCCAGTTCCTTCACATTTTACCCATTGCGAAAGAACCTTAAACTCATTAATATTACTTATAAGAAAGTCCTTTAATGATTGTAAATCTTCTATGGAATCAATCTTTAAAAGCTGTAAATAACCGTTTTTATACAAACCTGGATATTTTTTTAAAATATTATTTCCATCTTTCAAAATACATTTTTCTAATACTCCTTGAATTGCATCAGGTAATTCGTTTTGTAAATGTGCGGCCTCTCTGTGCTTAGCAGCAGCAACAGATTGTAAAGAAGCTCGTGGACCTTGGGTATTATCATAAATCCATTCTTTGACTGCAGATGGTTGCGTCGATACAGACTCTAATGCATTAAACTGGCTTGCAACTTGTACTATACTGCAATCGTCAGCAGTTTCACTTAATTTTAAGGCATCAATTCCTTTTATAATCTTAAATTCAGGAGATTTTCCATTTTCCTTTTCTTCGTTTAATTTAGCTTCAGAATTGATTTGTCCCAAAGTGAATTCCTTAATAGGTAAATCTCCATTTTCCACTGCTGAATCTAATTGCTTTTCTAATTCTGTTTCTGGAAATATTTTATAGTATCTATAACTACTTATTTCGTGTAGCTGTGCAACATTAGATAAGGTTTTTGAAAATAATTTATTAGTAATTTCAAATGCCTTTTCTTGTGCTTCGGAGATTTTTGCTTCTTTTAAGTATGAATTTAAATCAATTTGATCTTCGTTATCTGTCTTTTCAACATTTACACATGTAACATAGGTATTATTCGAGGCTGCATAAGCATGCATGTTATTCGCAAGCATACTCGATGGACTAATAAACGTAATTAAAGAAAGTAAACCTCCGGCAATACTTTTTCGGATGGAACTACCTCCAACAATTTCTAACAACTGCTCATCGCTCAATTCTTTACCTTTTTGCATTTCTTTTTCATAATCTTTTAAATCTTCATAAGTAAAATTAAATCCATTTTCCTTTGCCGTAGAAATAATATGCCTATTTATATCATCTTCATCTAGCAAGTCATATTTAAGTTGAGCAATTTCATTTTTAAGTTCTTTTAGGATTTGCTTATTATCCCTTAGAAACAGACAAAACCCTTCAATTTCTTTTCTCGTATCTTTCATATCTAATCCTCCCTATATATAAATTTATACTAAAACTATTTTATTGCTTTAATATCGATAAACATTGCCCTCCAAGCTCTGTAAACCTTTTCTTTACCAATGATTTATCATACCAAACTAATCCACGGTTTTTATATGGGTCATTAAAACAATATTTGTCGCCATTATACCCGACTAACACTAGGCAATGTTCATTTTTCTTCCACGTGAATAAATCACCTATCTTATATTTGGAATTGTTATCTATGTAATTGATTATCCATGAATCTCCCTTACCCGAAGGTATCATCCCTATAGTTGCCCATATTAGAACTGGTACATCATTATTTATGTAATTATTAATTACCTCATCCAAACTTATCCCCGTATGATAATTTACTTTATGCTTAGATTTGTCCAATACCTTCTCAACAGATTTAGCTAAAGCCGGAGCATAAATTCCATATCCACAATTTCTACCACTACGAACGTAAGGATTACCCGAATATGCTGAATCCGGAGCAGGGCCATGTATTCTTCCTCTATTATCTACATTCCAATTTTTTCGTATTAAATATTTATTAGCAAAATCATTTTCAGATAAATTATAACCATGATATCTGAGAAGCATTGTTGCACTTACAGCTTCGCAGCCACTAGCTATATTATTTTGATTTAT
>CADBQS010000008.1 GCA_902796915.1 uncultured Ruminococcus sp. | reverse complement strand
TGTTGGACTCGAACCAACGACCCTGCGGTTAACAGCCGCATGCTCTACCGAACGTTATAGTTTCATACCGTAAAAAACTTGTTTGTAGCTTTCTAATTTATAATCCCTCGCAAAACTGCTGGTAGTTCATATCAAATTCAATTTTTATGTTATATCCCGCGCTAACTAAAACACGTCTTATAAGTTGACAAGCTATCATCTTTCTTTGTTCAAGCGGTGAATTTTCAAATTCATTCGCCCAACTTAAAAAACTTTCATAATGGTAGCTTAGTTTCCCCATAGCTTCTTTTTTGTTGTCTAACTGTGATTTTACTTTTTCCATTTCTAAGGTTGCTTCACTTAATTTATTTTGTGTTGCCTTGATTGCTTCGCTTAACTGTTCCGCTGTGAATGTACTCTCTCCCACAAGCGCCTTGCCTATCTCAAGTTTTAATGTCTTTAATTGATTGTTTAATTTCTCTACTTCGGCATTTGCTTTTTTATATCTTTCATTACAGCCCGATACTTGTAATTTATACCGCCTTTCGAGTGCTTTTGATTGCGGTATTTCTTTTATTTTTGTAAATAAATCTTCAAGCACCTTTAAAACTGCATTGTCTATCTTCTCGGCTCTGTATGAGGTTTGACCGTCGCAATCATTTAATTTTTTTGTTTTATGGTAACAAGTATATTTTAACTCGTCTATTTTATACTCGCTCCCGTCTTTCCTTATATATCTATCTTGGTATCGGGTTACAACTAATCTCCCTCCACAATGAGCGCAAAATATATTTCCCGACAATAAGGTTTTACCTTTATTGTTAAGCGCTATTGTACGTTTATCGCTATTCTTGGCAAGACGTTGAGTAATTATTTTTTGTGCGGTATCAAAAATATTTTGGTCGATTATTTGTAATTCCTCAATAAAATCAGAAGTAACATTTCCAGAAAATAAATACCCACAATATGTTTTATTCTTTAATATTCGATTTACCGTATTGCTTTGAAACTTACTGCCGTTATGTGTTCTTAGCCCTTTTTCATTTAAGAATCGGGCTATTTGGTAGGAACCCATACCGTCTTTTATAGTTTTTTCAAATATTAATCTCACATACTCCGCTTCAATCGGCTCCACCGCTATATCATATAAATCTAAGCCTTTTTTATTTACTCTGCCACGCTTTTCTAATTTATATCCATACGGTATCGAGCCGCCTCTATATGTTCCCTCTTGTGTTAATTGTTCCATTCTGGTTTTAATTCTAACCGACGTTTTTATACTTTCTCCGCTTGCCTGCCAAAATCTTATATAGTTCATAAGTTTGTCAACGTGAGTATCAAAACGCTGTTCGCCCTCTTGCGTACTCCAAACTTCTATCCCTTGTTTTACAAACCATTCCACAACAAAAGGCGTTTCGTCATCACGTCTACCAACTCTATCAAACATAAATACAAGTAATACATCAAATTCTTTTCTAAGTGCCGCCGCTTTTATATCTTGTACCGCGTCCCGTTCTTTTTCCGATACTTTAAAGCCTGACACTCCTTTTTCTGAAAATTCTTTTACAATAGTCCAACCCTGCGCTTTCGCGAACTTCTCACATTCTATTCTCTGCATTGGAATATCGTCTTTTATTACTTGCCCTTTCGTTGATACTCTATATAAACAATACACCCTCTTAGTCGTAACACTCAATTCATTAATTACATCTATATCATTATAACAACAAGTTTTTTGCATGGTATGTTATGTCCTCCCGTATATTTTCATATACAAGACTACATTTTTAACTCTATATTCGGTTGTCAAGGTTCATTCTATTTAATTATACCTTAACATTGTCTTTTTGTAAATCCCATAGCAGCGAGCTTTCTATGTAATCTTGCACACGCTTCTCGTAATTATCAATTAAAGTATTTAAAACTATTTCTTTAACATTTGGATTGTGCTTTGTTGAAAAGTATATTGATACATCACAGCCGTTTATCTTTTTATTTATAACGTGTTTATAGTCTAAGTCCACTATGAAAACTCCTTAAAATAAATTTTTTTGGCAACCTCAATCTAATACTGGTTAGGTATTATCACACGAATTTCACGTTTC
>CADBQS010000007.1 GCA_902796915.1 uncultured Ruminococcus sp. | reverse complement strand
TTATATGGCAATCCCGAGCTAGAGTAAAATACTCGAGTGTAGAGACTTTATACGACGAACCTAAGTCAATTGATACGGTTAAGAGAAAGTCCAGACTACAAACACGAATGTGGTAGTGAAAACTATAGTAGTATGAATCAGTAGGTTGTGGGTTCAAGTCCTATTTCCGGCACCACTTATGGAGGGATAGCGAAGTGGTCAAACGCGGCAGACTGTAAATCTGTTCCTTCGGGTTCGATGGTTCAAATCCATCTCCCTCCACCACTTAAATGAGGTTATTGCCTCGTAGCCAAGCGGTAAGGCACCACACTTTGACTGTGGCATGCGATAGTTCGAATCTATCCGAGGCAGCCAATTTATTATTATTATTACGTCTCGCTAGCTCAGTCGGTAGAGCATTTGACTTTTAATCAAAGGGTCAGGCGTTCGAATCGCCTGCGAGACACCATTGAAAATCAACGGAATTCCAAGGAAAATCAGGGATTCCTTTATTTTTTTTAAAATCACGAAAATTCATTCATGTGTCTCTCAGGCAGTCTGCGTAGCCTACAGGTAGCCTACAAGTAGCCTACAAACCTGTTGGAATACAAGGGATTGAAATTACCCCGAAATGATAAAAAGCGGGCGGGTCATTTACAATCAAAAAAACACAAAAAACATATCAATCAACTAATAATTGTGGTAAAATAATACTTAGGGAGGTTTTGTATGAATAATAAAGAATATAAAAAAATCTATGTAAGTGATTTATTAGCTTTAGTGCACATCCTAGACAGTTATGAAGAATTTAATGGTAGATTAAAAAAGTTTGTTTCTAAAAAATATAATAGAGATGACATTTATAATTTATATAAAGTTTCAACTGGAAAATTTTGTTTATCACCTAGAGTAAGAAAATTTTATAAAGAGAATAAGAATATAATAGATATTATAAATACATATTCAACTATATCTGCTTTTGTGAATTATATTTATGACTCCAGTGGTAAATATGCATCATGGTGTGATATAGAATTCTTTTACAAATATCTAAATGATAATAGAGAACAGTTAGATAAAATTGTAAATTTATTAGAAAAGATCCAACAACTAGGCTTTTGGAATATTAAGTTTAATGAAGAAGAAGATTTTAAAGATAAAGAATATGAAATAAATAAAAAATACATTTTTATGTGGGATATAATAACAGATATAAAATTCTTAGAGAATATAGAATTAATAGCAGAATACAAAAACAATATTTTAAAGTATAAAACCACAGGCTCTAATTATTGCATGGTTCTTCCATATAGAGATGACGCAAAAAATTGGGCTGCTAAAGAAATAATATTAAATAATTTGTTGTTTGATGTTAAGTGCTTACCTAAAAGTTTAAAAAAAGAAGATACGATTAATAAGATTTTAGCATTACAGGAAACAAGAAAAAAAGAAAACATAAAAATAACTAAGCAAGAAAGATTATCTATCAATGATTTAGTTGAGTTAGGAGTAAAGATTTTTGATTTTGAAAAAGGGTATGCGAATTTAAAATATACTGTGGATAGATTAGAAACAGTTAAATCAAAAGAAGAATTAAAGAGAATTTTATCAAATATGAAATTGGAATTAGAAAAATTGAAGCAAATAAATTCTAATGAAGTAAAGGAAAACCCTAATGTAACAGAAGAACAAATACAAGCTGAAAAACAATTGTATATTAAAAGAAGGGAATTTCAATATTTAGATTTAGATTAAATTTAATAAATAAAAAAACTATAAACATGAATAGAACAATTGAGAGAAGAATATAAAATATTAATAGATAAGAGAAAAGATTGATAATTAACTGGTTATTTGATGTGAAAAATTTGCAAAATGAATCAATATGTGTTATTATGTATGTAGCAAGAGAAATTGCATAAAATAAAAAAGGGAACATTCAGTTTTTCCGAGTTGAATGTCTACCCAACAATTGCCATAAGGCACTATTTTGAGACACTTATTCTAGCGAATGAGTGTCATTTTTTTATAGCTATTACCAAAGCGGTAAGGAGCAATAGAATGATAGCAATGTATCTAAGAATTTTTATAATAAAAACTCTCTTGTTCATTATTATCAAACCTCCTCTCTATGTAGATTAGAGGTAGACACTCAACAACTGATGTTCCCTAAACAAATTATACTATAGATGAATATTATAAGCAATAGTTTTTTTCTATAATTATAGATGTGTAAAATCATTCATGTAGCTCTCCGTTCGTCTCCGTTAGTTTCCGTACCCTACAAGTAGACTACTTACGAGCCGTTTCTATCAATGATTTCAACGATTATCAGTCGGCTTTTAATCAAAGGGTCAGGCGTTCGAATCGCCTGCGAGACACCATTAGAAATCAACGGAATTCCAAGGAAAACAAGGGATTCCTTTATTTTTTTACCAAAACGTAAATTTGCACACTTGTACCTCTCCGTTAGTCTCCGTGCGTCTGCGTAGACTACAGGTAGACTACAAGTAGACTACACAAGCATTGAAATATAAGGAATTAGAGTTAACCCGAAAAAATAAATTATCAACGGATCATTTACAATAACAGAAAAGTATGATAGAATTAATTTAGATAAAGATATGGGTGATGATATATGAAATTATTTACTAAAACTAGTGATAAAAAGTTAAACACAAACAGACGTTCGGGGGGGGGGGGCAACTTTAGTTGCCGACACCCCAAGTTATGGTCATATATAAAAAGTAATGTTAAAGCATTTTTTATAACAGGAGCAATAACATTTGTAGTATCGGTATCGGCAACAACAATACTACATAGTAGACAAGTAAGATACAAAAATGATAAAAGTGTGGAGACGACTATAAATGAATTGTATCAGAAAGCATATGAATGCGAATTGAAAAAATTAGGCTGTATTAATTGTACAAGAGTAAATTATCTAGAAAGCACAGGCACACAACAGTATATTGATACTGAAATTATCCCTAATCAAACAATTAAAACGGTAATAGACTTTGAAACTAAAAACGATGTTGCAACTGATAGAGTAATACTAGGTTTAAATGAAAATGGCAATAGATTATACTCAATGGGATGGGAGAATGGGAAAGTCTATTTTGGATATAATGGATGGTATTGGGCAGGATATACCGTTTCTACAAATACTAGATATAAAGTAGAAAGTCAATTTACTAATGGATTGCAAAAGCATTTTGTTAATAATCAATTGATAACTGAAACAAATAATACTGTTACTAGTTTGTGGAGTTATTCAATATATTTGTTTGCTAACCATAATCGTACAACTGCATCAAATAATGGTGCTCTTATTAAACTATATAGTTGTCAAATTTATAATAATGACATTTTAGTTCGTGACTATATTCCAGTATTGGATGCAAATGGACGATCTTGTCTATTTGATAAAGTAAGTAAAGAATGTTTTTATAATCAAGGTACAGGAGAATTCTTATATGGATAAAAAACAGAGCCCAATTAACTATAATTGAGCTTTTTACAAGTTTATAATTTGTAATAAGATCATACAAGTATTTCTGCGTTAGTATCAGTGTTTTTCCGTAGCCTACAGATAGCCTACAAATAGGGGATTTTCATCAATGTTTTCAACAGTTTTACAATGACTTTTAATCAAAGGGTCAGGCGTTCGAATCGCCTGCGAGACACCATCGAAAATCAACGGAATTCCAAGGAAAAACAGGGATTCC
>CADBQS010000006.1 GCA_902796915.1 uncultured Ruminococcus sp. | reverse complement strand
TTCAGTTTAGCACACTAGGCTGTTTTTTCACCGGTTAACCTTTTTAGAACCACGCGACTATCGCGTGGTTTTCTATATACAAAAAACCACACAAATTAATGTGTGGTTTTTACTTGAATTATTATTTTGCTTTATTAGCAAATTTATTTGTAACAACATTATCGAAAGGAACTTTATCAGTAAGTTCTCCGGCGCTTATAATAACGTCTTGAAGTCTGTCAAAGTTTTCTTCTTTCATTACAGGTGTAGCATTCCATACATCTATATCTTTATAATTTTTAATCGATACAGCTAGGGAATCAGCATCGGTGTCTGGAAAATGGCTGGATATTGCTTCAGCAATTTCTTGTGCAGAATGTTCGTTTACCCATTTTTGAGCTTTAGCTATAGCATTTGTAAAGCCTTGTATTATATCTTCATGATTATTTATGTAACTTTGTTTTGCAATGTATCCAGTATAGGGAATTTCTCCACTGGCAGTTCCAAGAGATGAAACTATATATCCTTTACCTATTTTTTCAATTTGAGAGGCAGTAGGCTCAAAGGCCGTAACGAAATCTGCCGTACCATTACTAAATGCACTTGCCATTAAGTCAAATTGAATACTGTCATCTAGAACTAAATCTTTAGATGGATTTAATCCATTTTGTTTTAATATGTATTCGAGTACCATATAGGGAACTCCACCTTTACGACCGGGAATTACAGTTTTTCCTTTTAAATCATTCCATTTAAAATTAGTGATATTTTCCCTTGAAATTAATAATGAACCATCACGTTTTGTTAATTGAGCAAATACTTTAGGTGAATCTTCTTTACCTTCATTATATACGTATATACATGTTTCAGGACCAGACAAACCAATATCCATATTATCAGAAAGTACGGCTGCCATAACTTTATCGCTTCCGCCTCCGTTAGTTAAGGTTATGTCTATTCCTTCATCGCTAAAAAAGCCTTTATTGATTGCCACATATTGTGGTGCGTAAAATATAGAATGAGTAACCTCGCATAAATTTACCTTTTTATTTTGTGATTCATTAGACGAGCAACCTGAAAAAATCATGGCTATCATTATAGGAATTAAAAGTATAGTAAAAAATTTAGAATATTTTTTCATTTATATAAACCCTCCAAACAGTAAGACTATTTTTTTGAAGTATGATTAATAGAGCGTATAACGATATTTTCAAGTAGTTCAACTGCCCCATAAAGAAGAGCTGCAACCAAAGCTAGTATAATTACGCTAGCCATTACTAAATCCAATTTAAATACTTGACCGCCATAAACTATAAGATATCCAAGTCCGGCCTTAGAAACTAAGAATTCTCCGGCAATTACGCCTACCAATGATAAGCCTATATTTACTTTCATGGAATTAAATAATGTGGAAAGATTCGATGGAAATACAATTTTAAAGAAAATTTGACTTCTTGTAGCCGAAAAAGTTTGTGCCATCTTAATCTTATTCTTATTAGTTGCATGGAATCCGTTTAGAAGCTCCATAACGGTAACGATTAAAGATATAGCAATGGCCATAAATATAATAGCTCCAGTTCCAGCACCCATCCAAATGATAATTACAGGCCCAAGGGCAATTTTAGGTAAGCTATTTAATACAACTAAGTAAGGCTCAAATACAGCAGTAAGAAATGGTGACCACCAAAGTATGGTAGCAATTATAATACCAAATATAACTCCTAATCCGAAACCTACTAATGTTTCGTATAAGGTTACTTCAAGATGATGCAATAATCCATTTGACGAAAGGTGAGCAAAGGTATCTAAGATTCTTGATGGAGAGCTCATAATAAAAGCATCTATTATACCTAAATCAGCAAAAATTTCCCATACAGCAATTAAAGCAATAAGTATGAGTATTTGAGTACTTCTTATTGCTATTTTTTTATTTCTTTTTTTAGTTAAATATCTACGTCTTTCTTCAGATTCTATAATTTCAACCTTATCCAATCATTTCACCCCACAATATATCAAAATACTTAGTAAACTTTGGATGGGCTCTTCTTTTTAGAGGATTATCGCATCCATCAAAATCAAGAGTATGAATATCTTTAATTTTACCTGGTCTACTTGAAAGTACGATGACTCTATCTGACATACTTATGCTTTCTGGTATATCGTGAGTAACCATGATTGTAGATTTATTTTCTTTTTTGAGTATTTCCCTTACGTCATTTGTAACCTGTAATCTTGTCTGATAATCAAGAGCAGAAAAAGCTTCATCTAAAAGAAGTAATTCAGGTTTTATGGCAAGTGTACGTATTAATGCAGCCCTTTGCTTCATTCCACCGGATAACTGTGATGGATAGCTCATTTTAAATTCTTCGAGACCATATGTTTTTATAAGTCTGTCAACATATTCTAAATTTTCTTTTTTACATTTATTTTGTATCTCTAGCCCCAATATAATATTTTTATAAACATTACGCCATTCAAGCAGATTATCATTTTGTAGCATATAAGCTACCTTTGAATTTAGTCCATCAACTTCTTCATTGTCTATGTAAACTTTACCATGCGTAGCTTTTTCGATTCCTGCTATTATAGAAAGAATAGTAGACTTACCGCATCCACTTGGTCCAATGATGCTTAAAAATTCGCCTTGTTTGAGGTTAAAGCTAACATCGTCCACAGATAAGACTTCTCCATTATCAGATTGGTATTTTTTTACAATATGTTCTAGTTTTAAAACTTCATCCATTAAAATCTCCCCCCTAATTAATTTTTCTTATTTAATATTTTATTTCTAATAATAAGTTTTTGTGAAAGGCAACTTTTATAAATACAATAAACTTTAATCGTATGTATAATTAAAGTTTTATATCACAAATTATATTAAATAAAAAAGTTATTATAGATATTGTCTATAATAACAAAATAATAAATATTTAAGTAAAAAATTGATGAATGATTTATAATTATGACACAATAAATTTTTATAGCAAAGATTCATAGTAATCATGAACCAATAATCATGTTTATTGAACTAAATTGTTGTTAATCTATTAATGGGTGATAGTAATGAATGATTTTAATAAAGAGGTAGGAGAAAGGATATATAAATTAAGAAAGAGCCTAAAGTTGTCAAGGGAAGAATTAAGTGAACTTTCCGATATAAGCGATAGATTTATATACGATATAGAAACAGGACAAAAAGGAATGTCAGCTGCAACGCTAATGAGAATTTCTAAGGCTTTAAGAGTTACTTCAGATTATATATTATTTGGAGATGATAATAAGAATGATATTTCATTTATAACAGAAATATTAAAAAAATTTGATAAAGATACTTTAGAAAGTGCAGAAAAAATTTTAATTGAGTTTAGTAAAGCTGTTGTAAAAGTAAAAGATAAATAAAGTTAAAGTCTAAAAATTTTTATCATAATTTAGAAAGTGTTTTTATAGAATCTCATTTAAGAATTACTATACTTGATATTATAAATTATCGCAATTCTTAAATCAAGTGTTTCTTTTAAATAAATGTGATAATCTTAATTAATATTACTTTTAGTTAAGGAGGAAACGAAGTGTCTTTAGGTGATAGGATACAAGAATTAAGAACTGATAAAGGTATATTACAAAAAGATTTAGCTAAGTTATTAAATGTATCTGTAGCAACAATATCACATTATGAACTTAATGTAAATTTACCTGATGTTGAAACACTAAAAAAGATAGCTTTATACTTCAACGTTTCTTCAGATTATCTTCTTGGTATAATAAACGAGCCTGCTCCTATAAATAATGACAATAGTTTTATAAAAGTACCTGAAAAGCTTTCTTCACATGCAAAAGATGAAATAAAAAGTTTTATACGTTATCTTGAAATGAAGAATAATATAGATAAATCAATTTCTATTGGTGAAAAGCATAACCAAAGACTGAAAAATAAAATATTATTAGATTCTAAAAGTAAAATTAAGAGTAATGAAATATTAGAATTAATATTAACATATACAGACTCTAAAGAAGAAGCTAAAGAGCTAGCAAGTAAGCTTATTAATAGGTTTGGTTCTTTAACTAATGTAGTTGAGGCTTCTGTTGATGAACTTTTAAATGTGAAAGATATAAGTAATGATGTAGTTGTATTAATAAAAACATATTATGAGGTATTAAAGATTTATTCACAAGAAAATAATTTTTCTTCATTAAATAAAACTCTATTGTTTGAAGATGTATGTAAAATAATCAGGGCAAAATTTGCTGATAATAATGAAAAATTTGTTTTAATTCTTTTGGACTCTGAGCTTAAAATAATATTTATGGATTATGTTAATCCTTATGATAATAAGCTTATTGATAGTGTTGTATCAAAGTCTAAGGAATTGGATGCTAGTTACGTAATACTAGCAAATAATTGTATTAATGATACTATCAACTTCACTAAGAATGACGTACTTTTTGTAGATAAACTAAAGTCAGAGTTAACAAAATCAGGCTGTCAGTTTTTAGATTATATAATTTTTAAAAATAATAATTTTGTTTCTTTTTATAATAATATATTAAATAAAGGGAAGTGATATAAAGAGGCAACCGTTTCATATATATGAAACGGTTGTTCAATGTGGAATTATTTTTCAGATTTTGGATAGTAATCAACGTGATAATATTCACCCATAAACGCAGGCTTATTAACAATTTTCGCAATTTTTAAATTGTCTTTGAATACATCGGCAGATGTAGCGTCTTCAACCTTAGCTAGTTCGGCCTTAGAAAGTAACAAATACCTTTCCTCTGGTCTATCATTCTTTTCTGAGTACTCTTTGTAAGCATTTAGATGTTCGCCGGTAAGTTTTTTAGAATGTGCATCATCGGGGTCAACATAATGCTCAATAAAAACATTTCCCCTATAGCTAGTACGATAACAGTACAAGTTTTCGAGCGCTTTATAGTATCCCACACTGTGGTTACCATTTGACTTCCATTCTATTGGTTTTTCATCGTCAAATTCTTTTTGTGTAGAGTAATGAAAATTGTTTGAACCCATCTTTGAGTGTTTGTAAATTTTTGCTTCTTTCAAAATTTTGTCTGCTCCTTTTGTAAATGCTGCGATCATAAAATCTCCTCCTATAAAATATGAATTTTGTACATATTTTGTTGTTTGTAGTTTTTATGTACAAGTACATTATACCCCCCCCTCGAAAAAATGTCAATAGTTTTTTGAAGTTTTTTTGTGTTTTTTATAAATATTTTACATACTGTAATCATTATTGTAATTTATTGAATATAATGAAAATAATTGACGAGGAGGGAATAAATTGAAAAAATTTATATTTAAAATGTTTTTTATGATATTGACTTTATTATGTTTTAACAAAACATATGCTGTTGAAAACGATGTGAAAATAATAAAAAATTTTGAGAAAGATGGGATATGCTATGTAGTTTTTAACGATGAAGAAAGCAAGGCTTATGTTACATTTAAATCAGATGGTTATAATGGAGAGATAATAATTCCTGAATCAGTGCTATTTGATGATATAGAATATTATATAAAAGGAATTTTACCTAATGCATTTAAGGAAAGTCGTAATTTAAGAAGTATAGATATAAAGTGTAATATTAAAGTAATAGGTAATTACAGCTTTTTTGAATGCGATAAATTAGAAAGAGTGAAGTTACCATCTAGTGTTGAATTTATTGGGAATTGTGCATTTTATGGTTGCTATAAATTAAAAGAAATTAATTTATCGGAAGGACTGAAAGGAATATCTGATTATTGTTTTGAGGATTGTTACAGCTTAACGCATGTAGATTTGTACGATAGTCTTATAAATCTGGGGCAATATTCATTCTATAATTGCTATAGTTTAAAAAATATAAGTATACCTAATGGAATATCTGAAATTAAAGTAGGTACGTTTCAAAACTGTGTTAATTTAGAAAATGTGCAATTAGGTAGCAATATAGAGACAATAGGGGAGAAAGGGTTTTATAATTGCAATTCATTGAGTAATGTGGGTTTTCCTAATTCTCTTTTGCGTATAGGAGACAAGGCTTTTTCTAGATGTTATAATATAAACAATATAGTTTTTCCGTATAATATAGATTATATTGGTTGGGATGCTTTTGAATATTGTAATTTTTTGGATGAAATAAGATTTTTAAATGATATACCACCTAAAATTGGAGAAACAGCTTTTTATATTAGTAGGAAATTTAAGGATAAAAAAGTAAAAGTTTTGGTCCCAGAAAATACACATAAAAACTATAGATACAAAATGTTTTTTAAATTTGGGAAGGCAGAATACGAAGTAAGCGAATATTTATAAATGTTAATATTAGATTTGTTACATTATCTACTATAAAGGATAATGTAATTTTTATTTTGTAAAATTATCTTTTTTAGAAGTGAAAAATAATATAATTTAAGTTTTTTAGGAAAAAGTATTGACAAAATTTTGTGGGGGTATAATATTTATGTATATTTAAAGTATAGTATAATAAATATATGAAAATTAAACAATTTAAAGGAAAGGGTAAAAATGTTAGACAAAAAATTTGAGGATTTAATGCAGGATCAGGAATTTGTTGGAGAATTAGTAAACAAAGAAACAGTAGAGGAAGCAAAAAATTGTTTGCTAGCAAAGGAGTAGATGTTACAGAAGAGGAAACGAAAGAAGCAGTTGGTGGATTAAATAATGTGACGGTGGGTAAACTTATTGGTGGTACAGTTGGTGCATTATCAGTCGGAAGCTTAATTTCTAGCTTTACAATGCCAGCATGTGCTGTTGGTGCTGGGCTTGCCGGTGGGGCCATCGGCGGTGCGTTGGATGGAGAAAATGGTGCTGTGGTTGGTGTTGGTTATGGTGCATTAGTTGGTAATTTAGGTGGTGCTTCGCTGGGTATAGGTAGCGGTGCATGGATTGGAGCAAAGATAGGTAAAAAAGTTGTAAAATATCTTGAAAAATAATATAAAAAGTAGAAAAGCATATTCATTTAGAAATGAATATGCTTTTAACTTTTATAAAGTAAACAATTTTGTATATAAAGTTGTTTATTTCATACTTAATGAAATTTTATTTCTATTGGTGTCTACAGCTAAAACTCTTACGTCTACAATATCTCCGACTTTAAGTACCTCAGATGGATGCTTAATGAACTTATCGCATATTTCAGAGATATGTACAAGTCCATCCTGATGAACACCTATATCAATAAATGCACCGAAATCTATAACATTTCTCACAGTACCTTTAAGTTTCATATCTGGTTTTAAATCGTTAATATTCATAATATCTTCTCTAAGCATAGGTTTTGGTAATTCATCTCTTGGATCACGTCCGGGTTTAGAGAGCTCGTCTATTATATCTCTAAGCGTGGGTTCTCCGATTTCTACTTCACTGCATATACGTGGTATACCAAAGTTTTCTAATTTCATTTTTATATCTGAAATAATTTTACTATTTATATCAGATAGCTTATATCCCAGAGTACTTAAAATCTTTTTTAGGGCTCCATAAGATTCAGGGTGAACACCTGTATTGTCAAGAATATCTTTACTTTCAGGAATTCTCAAGAATCCAGCACATTGCTCGAATGCTTTTTTACCTAATTTAGGAACTTTTTTTATATCTGTTCTGGATGTAAATTCTCCGTTTTCTTCTCTATATAAAACTATATTTTTAGCTATAGCTGAATTTATACCTGAAACTTTTTCCAAAAGTGGGGCAGAAGCTGTATTCAAATCTACTCCTACGGAATTTACACAATCCTCAACAACTCCGTTTAAGGCTTCATCAAGATATTTTTTCTTCATATCATGCTGATATTGCCCAACACCTATGGATTTAGGGTCTATCTTTACAAGCTCTGCTAATGGATCTTGTAAACGTCTTGCTATTGATATTGCACTTCTGAGAGTAAGATCAAAATTAGGGAATTCATCTGCAGCTAACTTTGAAGCTGAGTATACAGAAGCTCCGGCTTCATTTACAATCATATAATATACTTTTCTATCTATATTTTTTATTATATCCGATATAAAAATTTCTGTTTCCTTAGATGCTGTTCCGTTTCCTATTGCTATTATATCAACATTATGCTTAGCTATAAGATTTTTTACTATTTCCTTTGATTTATTAACCTTATCTTGAGAATGAGTAGGATAAATAATGTTTGTATCAAGAACTTTGCCTGTACTGTCTACAACAGCTAATTTACATCCAGTTCTATATCCGGGGTCTAACCCCATAGTAATTTTACCTTTTACAGGAGGCTGCATAAGAAGTTGCCTCAAATTTACGGAAAAAACTTTTATTGCCTGCTTACATGCTTCGTCTGTAAGTTCACTTCTAATTTCTCTTTCTAGAGATGGGAAAATAAGCCTATTATATGAATCTTCTGCTGCTAATTTTACAAATTTAGTTGATGCACAGTCTTCCTTTAAAATTTCAGAGTATATTATTCTTAAAGCTTTATCATTATCAAATTCCAAGCTTACTTTCAAATAACCTTCCTTTTCGCCTCTATTAATTGCTAAAGTTCTATGTCCGGCTATTTTAGCGACAGATTCACTAAAATTATAATATTGTTTATAAACAGAATCTTTTTCTTCGTCTACAGCCGTTGATTTTATAATGCTTTGATTCATAGCTACAAATCTTAGTCTTTTTCTAATTTGTGGATTATCAGAAATATTTTCTGCTATTATGTCCATTGCTCCAGATATAGCCTGTTCAGAGTTGTCTATTTCCATTTCGGGATTAATATATTTTTCTGCTTCGATTTCGGGTGATACATTACTTTTATCTTGTAAAAATATATAATTAGCTAAAGGCTCTAATCCTTTTTCTTTTGCGACTGAAGCCTTTGTTTTTCTTTTAGGCTTAAATGGACGATATATATCTTCAAGTTCCGTTAATGTTTTTGAATCTTCTAAAGATTTACTAATTTCATCATTCATTAAACCTTGATTACTTATAAGGTTAAATATTTCATTTTTTCTTGCATCTAAATTACGTAAGTAATCTAGTCTCTCGCTAATCTGTCGAATACTTTGGTCATCTAAAGAACCATGCATTTCCTTACGATATCTTGCGATAAAGGGGATGGTATTTCCTTCGTCTAGAAGTTTGATAATGTTTTCAATAAAATCTTGTTTTATTTTGAATTCATCTGATAATATTTGTGAAAAATTCATTTTATCCTCCATTTTAATATATAATTAATAACTCGTATATTGTATCAGAAAATAAAAAGTTTTACGATATTTTTATCTTTAGAAAAGTGTATTGTATGTTATATAAGATTATATTTAACAAATATTTTTACTTTGTAAAAAAATAATACACAGAAATTATGTTTCTGCGTATTATTTCAAGTTTGCTACTTAAAAGGGATTGATACCGGTATCAGTATCGGGTTGAATGTTAGGTTCCTTATAATCGAAGTTGCCGCCAGAGCCACCAGTATTGCCGCCACTACTATCAGAATCTTCAGAAGGTCTAGTTTCTTCTGTTGGAAGTTTTTCATTTCCAGGTGTTGGATCAGGATAACTGTCAGAAGTAATTTTACTGTTGTAGTTATATGCAACAATTTTTCCTGTTAAACTTCCTGTTATTGTTATTGTTTCTGAAACTTTACCAGAATTATAAATCTCAGAATTGTGAACTTCACCAGCCAATCCACCTAAAATTTGATTTCCTGTAATATTAATGCTATTTGAGACTTGCTTTAGATTATTATTAATAGAAAGTGATAGATAAAGTTCACCGGCTAAACCTCCAACAGTATCGCTTGAACCAGTAACGTCCGTACGTCTAATAACACAATCTCTTATAACGGATTTATGTGCAAAACCAACAAGTCCACCAACATAATTCCTACCAGTTACATTCATACTCAGCGTGAGATTATCAATTCTACCACCAGACATATACCCAATTAGTCCAACACCGCTTTTATTCGGTTCCTTAACTGTTATATAATTAATTACTTTATTATTGCCTTTAATTTTCCCAGAAAACATTACATCATCGGAACCAAGTGGGCGATAGAACCTATCCCATGCATTATGTACTTGATCATTATCATAAATATCATGATTTGCTTTCCAAGGATGACCATTTGGATCGGTGTGATCTTTGCTCCAATTTAAGGGAGCAGACATACATATGTTATCATTAATATCTATATTAATTCCCCGAGCACCAGGATTACAATCTAAAATGATGGAAATGAGCATTAAATCAGTTTGGTCATTAATTGGATAAGATTTATCTCCACTGAAGTCTGATTTGAAAGAATCAAGTATGCTACTATCCAAATAAACCATGATGTCAGAATTGCCGTCGTTGAGCGTCCGAATAATCGAAGGGTATTCCCATGTGTAAGCTTCTTCGTCGGTCTTAGGCATATTACTGTTGTTCGTCAATGCGTTGTTGTACTTATAGTTCGTGATAGTAATGTCCGTGCAGCGAGTTTTTATGTCAACACTACCAAAATTATATGTAGTTTTTATATTATTTGATGTAAAGCCCCCACTTGAGCTAAAGGTAAACCCCAGGTTGCGCCCGATGTCTTTCTTTTGCAGGGTGTAAGAATTGCCTCCATTGTCGAAACGAGTATCGGTGCTAGTAGAAGCAACGACTCCGTCTCGAGTCATAGTGGAGTTATACGTATAACCTCCTTGCCACGTATCATTAGCCACGTGCATAACCTGCGTTCCAACTGCATAAGCATTATCAACGCCAGGCGGGCACTGCGCCCACGTGCCGATTTTTACTACCAATTTACTATTGGTGGTAGTATCACCGCTCGCGCGCAGGTGTATTCCCCCCAGACCTTTTATGTCATTATCGTCAAGTACCAATTGGTGCGTTGCACCTTCTGCGGTCGTGGTTTGGGTTTTACTTTTTGCGTATGCTTGACCGTTTTCATTGGGCCAATACCATTGTAAAGTTGCATTAGGAATATTTTTCGTTCCATCGGCTGTTTTCAACGTGGCTGTAAGCGTTTTTCCGGATGCCCATGTACCGGACACTGTCAACTTGGAGTAGGAGAGGTCCGGGAAAGAGGTTGTTTGTTTGGTAGTTGCCGCAGCACCAGAGCTACCACCTTTACCACCGGCGCCTCCGGGCTGTTTTCCGCCGCCGCCACCGCCACCATCTCCACCAGTAGTACTGTTCAATGAAGTAGATTTTCCAGCAGCGCCCTCATAGCCATCCATGGAATTACCATTACCTTGTCTCCTATGCCCCTTACCAGCCGCACCACCGGCTCCGCCGCCACCACCGGCTCCGCCGCCGCCACCACCACCGGCAGCAGCATAGCCACTATTAATTTTATTACGGCTGAACGAACCGCTGCCTCCGCCACCGCCGCCACCGCCACCGCCACCGCCAGTTCCGATATCTGCACCTTTTAATCCAGCACCTCCGTTACCACCATCTCCACCGCCGCCAGCAATGCCCCAATCCCATCCATCATTTCTTTCGCAGTAATTTCCATGGGGCGACGAGTTCACAGTGTTGTTGATAGTACCAGATTTTCCACCAGTAGCCTTTACCGTTACAGAGATTGATTGATAGATTTTTCCAATACTACTCGATGAACTCCCGTTATTACCAACTGTTCCCGTTCCGCCTGCTTGATCACCATTCTTGTCCCATGCACCTTCTGTTTGAACCGTACTACCGGCTCCTCCATTTCCTCCCTGTCCGCCATTACCACCTATACCAGCACCAGCACCGCCACCGCCGTTTCCACCGTTTCCACCCTTTCCATTGACAACATATGTACCATAAGAATTGTAAGCATGGACGTTATCACTTTTTCCTTGTGTACCAGCACTTCCATCGCCACCTGTTGCGGTCAATGTTCCTGAGCCGTGAATGTAAAGTTTGGAAGATTCTGGAACTGCAATTCCCGCTCCACCGGGTTCCGTCCCATTCGCATTCTTTCCTGTAAACGAACAATTCCCAAAAATGTAAATATGCACATCAAGATTACTTCCAATTCTAAGCCCTTCCCATAGACTGCTCGCAGACCCTGAAGACGTAACATCTGTAAATTTGTAACTTCCAGACTGCGTAATGTCTATGCCTGTTTTAGTTCCCTTATATTCTGCTATGTAACTTTCCGGCTCGTTTTTCGCCCACCACGTACCGTTATCTCCTGCAACAGAAATAGATGGGGCGGTCGCATTTGCGTCTGAAATTATACTCCCTTGATTTGAAAACATAAAATTTGTCGCACCAACGCTTAACGTAAATATCGCTGACATTAATACTGCCGCGCGCTTCTTTAATTTATTTGATGAGTTTTTTAAATTATCATACATTATATCCACCTCATTTGATTTTATTATATATAATAAATATATTATACATTGCATATTGCTGTATTTCAATACTTTTTTTAAAAAAAATAAATAATTTTGTATATGTTAATTTTGGAAAACAAAAAAGCTACAACGACACGAATCGTTATAGCTTATAAAAATGGCAGAGATGTAGGGATTTGAACCCTAGCGCCGGCAAAACCGACCTACCGGATTTCGAATCCGGACCCTTCAACCACTTGGGTACATCTCCATATATAATTTTTTACATTCAAATTATATAAATTAAATATTTTATTGTCAATATATAATTTGAACTAATTTTATATTATTGATTTTCCTTTATAAAAAAAATAAAATTATTACTATACTAAAATTATTAAAGGTGCTGATTTATATTTTACAACTTATATTAGGTAGAGCAGGTAGTGGAAGAACTACTTTTATTAGAGAAAAAGTTAAAAATTTTATAGATAATGATATTAACGTAATAATTATAGTTCCAGAGCAAAGTTCATTCGATACGGAAAAAAACATGTTAAATGAGCTTGATGAAAATAAATTTCAAAGGCTTAATGTTTTAAGTTTTACGAGATTATGTGATTTTGTATTTAGAAAGGTAGGGAGTAAATATAGCAAGAAATTAGACGATAGCGGTCGTAACATGCTTATGAGTATGGCTATAAATGAAGTAGAAAAGGAATTTAAAATATATAAGAAAAATTCTGACAGTATAGAAATGATAGAACTTATGATTAGTACATTAAAAGAATTTAAAATGTGTAAATTAGATAATTGCTTAATTAATGATACTATTAATAAATTAGATGATGGAATATTAAAAGAAAAATTATATGAAACAAATATTATAATGAACAAATATGAAGAATTACTAGGCTCTAATTATTCGGATCCTCTTGATGATTTAGATATTTTAAGTAAGATATTAGAGGAAAATAACATATTTAATGGATATAAAATATTTTTTGATGAGTTTAATGGGTTTACAGCTCAGCAAATGGAAGTGATAAAACATATATTTTTGCAAGCAGATGATGTCTATATGTCATTTTGTACAGACTATAGAAAAGATAATATTGAAAATCCAATAAGTTTATTTTCACATGTAAATAGAACTGTAAAATCTATCATTTCGCTTGCAAAGGCTTGTAAAATAAACATCAATGAACCAATATTTCTGGACAAATATTATCGTACAGAAGGTAGGGAATTATCTTACCTCGAAAAAAATATATTTGGAATAAATAATACTACATATAATGATAACGTTAACGATGTATTTATATATAATGCATGTAATATATATGATGAATGTAATTTTATAGCATGTAAGATAAAAGAGCTGGTGTTTAGTTATGGTTATAGATTTAAAGATTTCGCAGTAATAACTCGTGATATATGCGAATATTCTGAGGTAATAGACAATATATTTTCAAAATTTGATATTCAATATTTTATAGATAATCCCGAACCTATAATAAATAAAACACTTAATAGTATGGTACTTTCTGCATTTGATTGTGTTAATTCATCATATAATTCATCTGCGATATTTAGATATTTGAAATCTGGTCTTACAGAATTAAGTACAGAAGAAATTTCAAATATAGAAAATTATGTATTACTTTGGAGTATAAATGGGGAACAATGGCTATCAGATTTTACTAATCATCCAAATGGATTCGGTTCTAGCTTTAAAGACAAAGATATTGAATTCCTTAGCAATATAAATAAATTGAGAGAAAAAATTATTACTCCATTACAAAAATTCAAAGAAAGTATAAAAAATGCTACGGGTAAACAAATAGCAAAATCTGTGTATAATCTATTAAATGAAGTTGGAGTTCAGAGTAAAATCAAGAGTATATGTAATATTCTTAATAAATTCGGAAATATATCAGAGGCAGAAGAACAGGCAAGACTATGGGATATATTAATGGAATCTTTGAATCAAACAGCAGTTGTTTTAGGAGAAACAAAGATTACGCCAAAAAGATACTCAGAATTGCTTGGAGTTACAATGAAATCTATGGATATAGCTTTTATACCGAGAGGGCTTGACGAAGTCACTATAGGCTCAATAGACAGAATAAGATTATCTCATCCTAAAATTACGTTTATTATTGGAGCTGTAGATGGAGAGTTTCCGCATACACCTGTACAAGCAGGAATTTTTAGTGACTTAGAAAGACAAAAATTAATTTCTCTTGGATTAACAATGTATGATACATTAGAGTCTATATCGTTAAAAGAAAGACTTTTGGCTTATATAGCAATATCTAGTGCATCTGATAAATTATATATAAGTTGGCCTTCATTAAACAGTAACGGTCCTGGTAGATTACCTTCTGAAATAGTTAAGGAAGTAAAAAAGATTTTTCCTAAAATCAAAATTATAGATAACTATAGCATTGACTTAAAGGATAAAATATGGTCTGAAAAATATACATTCGAGTTATGCTCACAAATTTGGAATGATAATTCTGTATTGTCTGAAACCTTAAAGGAATATTTCAGAAATAACCATAGCTATATAGCTAAAATAGAATCTATCGAAAGGGCTGTAGATAATCGTCCATTAGATTTTATTGATTCTAATAAATCTAAGGTTTTATTTGGAGATAAAATGAGAATATCAGCTTCACAGATAGAAAAATATTATTTATGTAGATTTTTTTATTTTTGTAAATATGGTTTAAAAGCAAAGGAACGCAAACCTGCAAAATTTAACGCTATGGAATACGGAAGTTTGATACATTTTATATTAGAAAAATTTTTATCGGATTTTGAATTAGATACATTTTTAAATTTAACCGATAAACAAATTAAAGAGCATATATTATCAGTTATGGACGAATATATTGAAAAAAAATTAGGTGGACTTGAAAATAAATCAAAAAGATTTAAATATTTATTTATAAGATGCTCAAATGCTGCTACGATTTTAATAAAGCATATTATTAAAGAGTTATCTCAAAGTGATTTTAAACCCATGGAATGCGAAAAGGAGATATCTGAAAATAGTGACTTAAAGCCATTAACTATAAAATTACCTGATGATAGTTTAATAGAAGTTGAAGGAAAAATTGATAGAGTAGATACAATGAGTAAGGATGGCAAAACATACGTTAGAATTATAGATTATAAAACCGGAAATAAAACTTTCAAGTTATCAGATATTCTATATGGTCTGAATATGCAAATGATGATATACATGTTAACCATTAAATCAAGTGATGAAAAAAAATATAATAGTATGATACCAGCCGGAATACTTTATATGCCCGCTATTACACCAACAGTAAATTTAGAAGATGATGATACGGAAAGTAAGGCTAATTTAAAAGTTCTCAAGAAAATGAGAATGAACGGATTGGTTCTTGATAACCCAGAAGTGGTTATTGGAATGGAAGAAGAGGCAAAAGGTATATTCATTCCAGCTGTGGTTAAAGACGGAAAAGTAAAAAAATCTGAAAGTATTGCTAATTTAGCTCAAATGGGAATTATAATGAAATACATAGAAAAGCTTATAATAGAAATGGCACAAAATCTCAGAAATGGACAAGTTTCATCAAGACCAATTTCTGGTGAATATGATTCATGCGAGTGGTGTCCATACGGAGCAATATGTGGATATGAAGATGGAATGAATACAAGTATTATAAAAAATATGGGTAAAGAAGATGCATTAAAGAAAATGCTGTCAGAAAGCGAGAATGAAAATGAGCAATAGAGTATGGACACATAGTCAAAAAAATGCTATAGAAGCTAGAAAAGGAACAGTATTAGTATCCGCAGCGGCTGGTTCGGGAAAAACAGCCGTTCTCGTACAAAGGATAATCGAGAGAATAACAGATAAAAATAATCCTTGCGATGCTGATAAGATTCTTGTTGCAACATTTACAAATGCTGCCGCAGAAGAAATGAGATATAGAATTTCAAATGTTATATCTGAGCTTATATCAAAAAATCCAAATGATATCAATCTTCAAAGACAACAAATTCTGTTAAAAAGGGCTCAAATTAGTACTATAGATAGTTTTTGCAATAATATAGTCAGAGAAAACTTTCATGTATTGGGAGTATCTCCGAATTTTAAAATATCTGATAATAATGACTTAATAACACTTAGAGAACAAGCCATGCAAAATGTTATGGATAAATTATATGAACAATCAGATGATAAATTTTTAAATACAGTAGAATTCTTTAGTGGTGATAAAGATGATTTTAAATTTACATCCTGTATAGAGAATATATATGATTTTTTGAGAACATATCCATTTTATGAGCAATGGTTTGAAGAAAAAATAAGTCTTTATAAAGAATGTGATAATATATCAAGTACCCCATGGGGTAAAGTAATAATTGATTACTCAAATGAAGCATTAGAATATATAATAAATTTAACGCATAACTCTATCGAATTATCTAAACTCGACGAGAAAATAAGTGCTGCATATTTGCCGGCGTTAAGTTCAGATTTGAATTATTTTTTAGATATACAAAAATCATTAAAGGTTGAAGATTGGGAACAGATAACAAAAAAGGTTAGCTTTTTTGAGCATGCGAAATTGAAAACTTTAAGAAATTGTGAAAATGAAGATATCAAAGAGAAAATACAAGGTAATCGTAATTATGTAAAAGATATAGTAAAGAAGCTAAAAAAATGTTTTTGTTGGAGTAATGATGATATAAAAAGGGATATCCAAAAAACAGGTGAGATACTCGAAAATATATTTATGGTAGTGAAAAAATTTAATGATGAATTACAAAACTTAAAGAAAGAAAAAAATCTTGCTGATTTTGCTGATTTAGAACATTGGACTATAGGTATACTACTAGATAGAGAAGATGGAGAATATAAAAAGAGTAAAATAGCAAAAGAGCTATCCCAAAGATTTGAAGAAATTATGATAGATGAATGTCAGGATATCAACGAAATTCAAGATTTAATATTTAGGCTTATATCTAAAGATGAAAAAAATTTATTTATGGTTGGCGACGTAAAGCAAAGTATATATGGATTTAGGAAAGCTATGCCTGAAATATTTTTAAGTAGAAAAGAAAAGTATGAGCCTTATTTAGACGAAAAAGACAATTATCCATCTAAAATTATATTAGATAAAAACTTTAGAAGTAGAGAGCAAGTTTTAGAGACCGTAAATTTTATATTCAGACAAATAATGTCGAAACAAACAGGTGACATAGATTATAACAGCGAAGAAGAATTAAAATATGGTTCAAATTATATTGAGAATGAGAATAGTAATACAGAATTAAATATCTTAGAAATTAATGATGATAGCGATGAATCATCAAATATTATTGAAGCTAGAAATATTGCAAAAAGTATAGCAAAAATGATAAAAGATAAATATTTAGTACAAGAGGGAGAATTACAAAGAGAGGTTACATATAGAGATTTTTGTATTTTACTTCGCAGTGCAAACAAACATGCAGATGATTACGCAAAAGAACTTAATAAATGTGGTATACCAGTTTGGACTGATGTTGCGGGTAGCTTTTTTAATACTATTGAAATATCTACAATGTTATCATTTTTAAGAATTATAGATAATCCAATACAAGATATATCACTTGTATCAGTACTTGTAAGCCCAACATATGGTTTTTTACCTGATGATCTAAGCGATATAAGGCTTGAACAAAGAGATGTACCAATATATTTTGCTTTAAAGAAAAGAGCTGAATGTGGAGATAAAAAATGTAAAATATTTTTGGAAGATTTAGAGGATTATAGAAATATTTCCGTAACGTGCAGCATAGAGAAATTAATAAGAAAGATATATGACACAACTGGTTATACTTCTATTGTACAAGCTATGGATAACGGAGAGCTTCGCCTTGCCAATCTTAGAATGCTTATAAACTATGCAAAAAAATATGAAGGGCAATCTTATAGAGGTCTCACAGGGTTTTTGTCATTTTTAGATAAGTTAAAAGAAAAAAATGCAGATTTATCTCCGGCAAATGTTATATCTGAAACGTCAAACGTTGTAAGAATAATGAGTATACATCGTTCTAAGGGGTTGGAATTTCCAATATGCATATTGGCTGGATGTTCAAGAAAATTCAATAAGGAAATAAACGATACGATTTTTCATAATAAATTAGGTCTAGGAGTAAAATTAAAAAAAGAAAATAATATATTTAAATATCAAACTATTGTAAGACAAGCAATAGGGCTACAAATAGAAAAAGAAAATATAGCAGAAGAACTTAGAGTTTTGTATGTAGCTCTTACAAGGGCTAAAGAGAAGTTAATAATTTTTATGTCTTTCAAAAGTATAGAAGATTTTATTAAAAAAATATCGGTTCATTCTTCAAAAGGAGATAATATTTCACCTTTTGTTATTAGGAATACAACAAGTTTTGCAGAATTAATACTTTTGTGTGCCGTTAAGCATCATTCATGTAGTATTTTAAGGAATTCATCTGGTATACATGATTATAATTTAGAATATGAAAAATTAAGGTATGATTGGCAAATAAATATAATTAGTGATAATAATGTTGAATATGATAGTGAAACAATTTATAATAATTTAGAAAAGAAAATTAATTATGAATTTTTAAAAGAAATCGATAATAGATTTAAATATAAATATCCATATTCACATTTAAATCATATTCCAGTAAAAATGGCGGCTTCTAAATTAGCCCAAGAAAGTAATTGGAACCAATATATTGCTAATTCAAGACCAGCATTTATGTTTAGGAAATCTCTTACTTCAGCAGAGGCTGGCACTGCATTACATGAATTTTTATTTTATGCTAATTTTAAAGATACCTTGAAAGATATTGAAGAAAGTATAAAGAATTTAGTAGATAAAGGATTTATATCAAAAGAACAATCGCAGGTAATTGATAAAGAAAAAGTTATTAAATTTCTTAATAGTAAGTTGGGAAAAAGAATTGTAAAAAGTAATAATATTTTGAAGGAATACCGATTTTCAGTAAGAATTCCGGCAAAAGAATTTGTAAACGTTGAGAATAGTAGTTATATAGATGAAAATGTGATAATACAAGGTGCAATGGATTGTGTATTTGAGGAAAATAATGAATTTGTAATTATAGATTACAAAACCGATAAAGTTCAGGATATTAATATTTTATCTGATAAATATTCCAGTCAATTAAAAATATATAAATACGCATTTGAAAAATGTAATAATAAGAAAGTGAAAGAATGCTATATATATTCATTTTACCTTGATGAGTTTATAAAAATAATATAAAATTAAAGTATTTAGTAATTTAAATATATAAATCGTAATATATTTTTATGTATGCATTTTAGAGGGACAAATATAATATATATTTATAGAATTAAAATTAAGGAGATAGATAACCAATGCAGCACCAAATGAATTCTAATAATGAGGACGTATTAAACACATTCCACAGAGGTAATAATTTTGATATATATAATTATTTTGGTGCACATAGATTGAAGGAGCCTAATAAAGGTGTTATAGTTTTTAGAATTTGGGCTCCGAATGCAAAATCTATATCTGTTGTTGGGGATTTTAATAATTGGGATAGAAACTCTAATTTAATGAATAAGATAAATAATAAAGGTGTTTGGGAATGTTATATTAATGATAATGTAGAAGAATATTCGTTATATAAATATAGTATTGAAACATACGATGAAAAAATAATTATGAAAAGTGATCCATTAGCTTTCCACAGTGAAACTAGGCCATCTAATGCCTCAAAGATTTTTGATATAGATTCTTATAAATGGAATGATAACAATTGGATAAATAAAAGAAAAAAATATAATCATTATTCTAAACCTGTAAATATTTATGAAGTACATATTGGCTCTTGGAGAAAATATAAAGATAACAATAATTTTTCTTATGATAAGTTAGCAGATGAATTAATTCCATATGTAATTGAAATGGGATATACACATATAGAATTAATGCCAATTATGGAGTATCCATTTGATGAGTCTTGGGGTTACCAAGTTACAGGTTATTTTGCACCTACGTCTAGATATGGAACTCCGTTAGATTTTATGAAATTTATAGACAAGTGTCACCAAGCAAATATCGGAGTTATAATGGATTGGGTTCCGGCACATTTTCCTCGTGACTTACATGGATTAGCTAAGTTTGACGGAACATGTTGTTATGAATATGATAATCCTAATAAGGGTGAGCATAAGCAGTGGGGTACCCTTGTATTTGATTATGGTAAAAATGAAGTGAAAAGCTTTCTTATATCAAATGCAATTTTCTGGATAGAAAAATATCATATAGACGGAATACGTACAGATGCTGTAGCTTCAATGTTATATTTAGATTATAATAGAAAACATGGTGAATGGAATACGAATAAATTTGGTGGTAAAGAGCACATAGAAGCAATAGAATTTATAAAAAAATTAAATGAGGTAGTCTTTGAAAAGTTTCCTTGGATAATGATGATAGCAGAAGAATCTACATCTTGGCCGATGGTATCCAAGCCTACGTATTCGGGAGGTTTAGGGTTTAATTACAAATGGAATATGGGCTGGATGAATGATATGCTTGATTATATGAAAACAGATTTTAGGTATAGGAGCTTAAAGCATAAAAATATCACTTTTTCATTCTTTTATGCATTTTCTGAAAATTTCATTCTACCAATATCTCACGATGAAGTAGTACATGGCAAATGTTCTTTGATAGAAAAAATGCCGGGGGATTATGAACAAAAGTTTGCGGGCATTAGAGCATTTATTTCTTATATGATGGCACATCCGGGTAAAAAGCTTATATTTATGGGAACTGAGTTTGGACAGTTTAAAGAGTGGGATTTTAAAAATGAGCTCGATTGGCTTTTATTAGATTATGATAAGCATAAAAAACTCCAAGAATTTTTTAAAAAGATAAATCATTTTTATCTCAATAATAGTCCGCTATGGGAAGTAGATTATTCATGGGAAGGATTTTCCTGGATATCTAATGACGATTATAAACAAAGCGTAATAAGCTTTAGAAGAATAGATAAGAAAGGTAAGGAGATAATAGCGGTTTGTAATTTTCAGCCTGTGCTTAGAGAAAATTACAGAATAGGCGTACCATATGAAGGAATATACACCGAAGTTTTTAACTCTAACAGCATAGAATTCGGAGGAGAAGGAATATCTAATGAAAAGCAAATAGTATCAGATAGCATAAAAATGCATGGGTATGAGCAATCTATATCAATAAAAATTCCGCCTCTATCTGTAATTTATATTAAATGTAAGAGAAAAAAGCATACAGAAATGAAATGCAAAATAAAATTAGTTAAATTAAAATAATTGGGGTGATTAATAGATGTATCCAAAACAAGAAGTTGTTGCAATGCTTTTAGCTGGCGGACAAGGAAGTAGGTTAGGTTCATTAACTAAAAAATTAGCTAAACCGGCAGTAGAATATGGGGGTAAGTATAGAATTATAGATTTTCCTTTATCTAATTGTGTTAATTCAGGAATTGACGCCGTAGGAGTTTTAACTCAATATCAACCACTGATTTTGAATGAATATATTGGTAGCGGACAGCCGTGGGATTTAGATGGTACAAATGTAGGTGTACAGATATTATCACCTTATCAAAGAAGCAAGGGAGCGTCTTGGTATAGCGGTACAGCTAATTCTATATATCAGAACATAAATTATATAGAACGCTATAATCCAGATTATGTTCTTGTATTATCCGGAGACCACATATATAAGATGGATTATTCTAAAATGATATCGTTTCACAAAAGTAAGAATGCAGATTGTACAATAGCGGTTATAGAAGTACCAATTAATGAAGCTCATAGATTTGGGATACTTAATACTTATTCTGACGGAGAAATATATGAATTTGATGAAAAGCCAGAATTTCCAAAAGGAAATAAAGCTTCCATGGGCATATATGTTTTTAATTGGAAAAAACTTAAATATTATCTAAAACAGGATAGTTTAAATTCAGATTCAACTAATGATTTCGGCAAGGATGTACTACCTTATATGCTAAGTAAGGGCGAAAAAATGTTTGCATATAAATTCGATGGATACTGGAAAGATGTTGGTACAATAGAAAGCCTTTGGGAAGCAAATATGGATTTATTAAATAGTGAAAATAAATTTAATTTAAATGATAATTTATGGAGAATTTATTCTAGGAACCCAATTATGCCTCCGCACTATATATCTAATATTGCGAGTGTAAAAAATTCTCTTATATCTGATGGATGTAATATATACGGTGAAATTGACACATCTGTTATATTTACTGGTGTTTATATCGGTAAGAATAGTAGAATACGTAATTCTGTAGTTATGTCTGGAGCAATAATTGAAGATGATGTAGATATTGAATATGCGATAATTCCTGAAAATGCAATAATAAAAAAAGGGAGTAAATTAGGAAAATTACAAAAAAATCAAAAGTTAAAAATAACAGTAGCAGATTATACTGATTAAATAATTGTGTAGGTGAAAAAGTATGAGAGGAAATAATATATTAGGACTCATATTTGCAAATATGAGTAAAAATTCCATAAGAGAAATTGCTCGCAGTAGAACTATGGGTTCTATTCCATTTGGTGGCAGATATAGGCTTATAGATTTTCCTCTTTCCAACATGGCAAATTCGGGAATAAATAAAGTAGGAGTTGTAGTGAACGGCAATTATAGGTCACTTTTGAATCATATAGGTTCCGGTAAGCCATGGGACCTTTCAAGGAGAAATGATGGATTATTTATATTGCCTCCTATTTCAGGTAATGCTGAGGATTTTGATAATAAGGTTAAAGCAATATTTGCAATAAGAGAATTTATAAATGATTCCAAAGAAGAATATGTACTTCTTTGCGATTGTGATACAGTATGTAATATTAATTATGCAGATATATTAAAAAGACATATAGAAAACAATGCAGATATTACGATTGTATATAAAAACGGAACATTACCTCAAAAAATAATTAAACCAGTTGTGATATCAGAAAAAAATGAAGATAAAATAAGTAATATAATAATAAATCCTGAAATAGATTATGAATGTGATTATGGCCTAAATATGTATCTAATTAATAAAGGTATTTTGAGTAATGTAATTGAAGAATGTATGAGTAGAAATGAAGTAGATTTTGAGAGGGATTTTATTCAGAAAAACATTAAAAGATTTAACATTTATGGATATAAATTCGAAGGATTTTCTAGTATGATAACTTCATCTGATGCTTATTTTGAAAGCAATATGGCTATGATGAAAGAAGATGTGAGAATAGAATTATTTGATTATTCTAGGCCGATTTACACTAAGGTTAGAGATGATATGCCAGCAAGATACGGTAGTGAAAGTAATGTTAAAAATTCACTTATATCAAATGGATGCATAGTAGAGGGAGAAGTATATAATAGTATTCTTTTCAAGGGAGTTCATATAAAACGTGGAGCAAAAGTTTCTAACTGTATTATAATGCAAGATACTGAAATTGGAGAGCATTGTAGATTAGATTATGCTATGATAGATAAAAATACAATAATAAGAAGTGGAAGAAGTATGATGGGATTTGCTTCTTATCCAATTTATATAGGAAAATCAAGTGTTGTTTAATTTTGGAGGATATTTATAATGAAATGCTTATTTTGTACAAGTGAAGCCTTACCGTTTGTAGCAACAGGAGGTTTAGGTGATGTTTCGGGAGCATTACCTAAAATACTTTGTAAAAAAGGAATTGACTGCAGAGTTATATTGCCACTTTATGAATGTATAGATAGAAATTTTTATAACATAAAATTCATTAAATCATTTACTGTTCCTGTAGCATGGAGAAACCAATATTGCGGATTATTTGAATGCCTTTATAATGATACAAAATATTATTTTATAGATAATGAATACTATTTTAAAAGAAACGGTATATATGGTCATTATGATGATGCGGAAAGATTTGCATTTTTTTCCCGAGCATGTATTGAAACATTAAAACATTTAGATTTTAAAGTGGATATAATACACTGCAACGATTGGCAAACAGCTTTAATTCCTATTTATAAGAGTAAAATATATTATGAAGATAATTTTTATTCAGATATAAAAACTATTTTTACTATTCATAATATTCAGTATCAAGGTAAATACTCGATGGATATTATAAATGATGTATTTGGAATATCTAATAATGACAAAAATATATTGGAATTTGATGGATGTATAAATTTAATGAAGGGAGCAATAGAAACATCAAATAAGATAACGACGGTAAGTACTACTTATGCTGAGGAAATATGCTATCCATATTATTCTCACGGTTTAGATTCTATAGTGAGAAATAATAAATGGAAATTATATGGTATAGTTAATGGAATAGATATTGATTTATATAATCCTAAAATTGACAAATTTATATATTCAAATTATTCTTATGAAAATCTTGAGAAAAAATTAGAAAACAAGTTAAAATTACAAGAACATCTTAACTTAAAAGTTAATCAAAGCATTCCAATTATAGCAATGGTTACTCGTCTTGCAGAACATAAAGGCATGGATATTGTAAAATATGCATTTGAGAAAATGATTAATGAAAAGGATTTTCAGTTTATAATTTTAGGTTCTGGTGATAGCGAGTATGAATCGTTTTTTTATAATATGCAATGTAAATATCCTTTTAAAGTAAGCTGTTGTAGAGGCTTTGTTACAGAATTATCCCATAAAATATATGCTGCTTCAGATATATTTTTAATGCCGTCCAAAAGTGAACCGTGTGGACTTTCACAAATGATTGCACTAAGATATGGAAGCATACCAATCGTAAGAAACACAGGAGGCTTAAAGGATACAGTTAGAGATAGTGGGGATGGATTTGGCGTAGGTTTTGTATTTAATAATTATGATGCAAATGATATGGTTAATGCCATATACAGGGCAATAGAAGGATATAAAAATAAAGAAGGTTGGAATTTATTAATGAAACGTGCAATGAAAGAAGATAATTCATGGAATAAATCAGCATCCAAATACATAAATTTATATAATAGTATTTTAAATCCAAAGTTTTAAAGAGTATTCTCAATCACTGTAATGATTTTTAGCTATTTCATCTAATGAAGATAGGATATTGCAAATCGCTTTTATGCTTTTATACATTAATTTTAATTTGTATTTACAAATTACTTTATTAAGTATATAATAAGAATATATATATTGGGTTTGTTTTAACTATATATGGAGGAATGGTAATGGTAAAAAGTCCGATTAGTGAATTTTTCACAAAAAAAATTAATGTAGTCCTAATGGCAGTTTTGTGCGTGGCATTATGGGGAAGTACAGCACCTGTAGTAAAGGTGGCTTTTGATTTATTTGTTATTGAACGTGACGAAATAGTATCTAAGATATTATTTGCTGGGTTAAGATTTGTTATTGCTGGTATTTTAACTTTAATTATACCATGTATTAAACAAAGAAAAATAATTATTCCAGATAAAAAGATTATGCCAAGTATAGTGTCAATAGGATTAGTTCAAACGACGTTGCAGATGTTATTTTTCTTTATAGGTTTATCTTATACAACTGGTTTTAAGGCATCTGTAATGGGAGGTGTGTCAACATTTTTCTCTGTTATTATAGCCCACTTTATGTACAAAGATGATAGGCTTAATTTTATGAAAGCATTGGGTTGCATCGTAGGATTTGCAGGTGTTTTAATATCTGGATTAGGTGGAGCAGAAGCAGTAAATGAAGCTATGCTTTGGGGAATTCCTTTTATGGGTGATATTTTAGTGATGCTATCTATGTTTACATTTGCAGTGTCTGGCCCTATGTGTAAGGAAGCAGCTAAAAAAGGCGATGTTATTGTTATAACAGGGTATAGTATGCTTATCGGTGGCGCTGTATTGGTAATTATCGGAGCACTCAGTGGGGGGGCTTTAGAAAATGTATCTTTAGCGGGATTTTCAGTTTTACTTTATTTAGGTGCATTATCAGCTGTTGCTACAACAGTTTGGAATATGCTTTTAAAATATAATACTGTTAGTTCAATAAGCGTATTCAACTGTTTGTTACCTGTATTCGGAGCAATTCTTTCTGCTATATTGTTGGGTGAAAATGTATTTGAAATTAAAAATTTAGTAGCTCTTGTACTTTCATGTGCAGGAATATACCTAGTTAATAGATCATCAAAGAAAAATAAGCTTACAGCGGGAATATCTAGTTAATTGTTGAAATATAATAATAAAACTAATAATGGTGTGTGATATTGTGTATGAAATATTGGAAAAAGTAAAATTAAATGATAATGTTAGTAAGATGGTAATATCTGCTCCATTAATAGCAAGGAAAGCTGCCGCAGGGCAGTTTCTTATTATACGTATAGATAAACTTGGAGAAAGAATACCTCTTACTATAGCTGATTATGATAGTGAAAATGATACAGTTACAATAATATACCAAAAAGTTGGGAAAACAACTATGAGGTTAGACAATAAAGAAGTGGGTGATAGCTTACTTGATGTTGTTGGACCTTTGGGAAAGGCTTCCGAACTTGGCAGTTATAAAAAAGCTATAGTCGTAGGAGGAGGCGTTGGTTGTGCAATATCGTATCCACAAGCAAAAGAGCTTTATAAAAATGGATGTAAGGTAGAATTTATAGCAGGTTTTAGAAATGAAAGTTTGATTATACTTCAAGATGAAATACAAAAGGTATCTAATACTTTAGATGTTGTAACCGACGATGGTTCTAATGGAAGAAAAGGGCTAGTTACTGATATACTTAAAAACAAATTGGAATTAAATAATGATTATGATTTAGTTGTTACGGTTGGTCCACTTCCTATGATGAAAGCTGTTTGTGATTTAACGAAGAAATATAATATTAAGACTATCGTTAGTATGAATCCTATAATGATTGACGGCACGGGAATGTGTGGAGGATGTAGAGTAACCGTTGGAGGAAAAGTAAGATTTGCGTGTGTTGATGGCCCAGACTTTGATGGTCATGATGTGGATTTTGAAGAAATCATAAAAAGAAATAATATGCATAAATCTCAAGAAATCGCAGATAGAGAACATTATTGTAGATTGATGAGAGGTGTAAATTATGTTTAATAAAAGCAAAAAAAAAGTTGTTATGCCAGTTCAGAATCCAGATGTAAGAAAAGATAACTTTGAGGAAGTTGCGCTAGGATATACATTAGAAATGGCTAAAGAAGAGGCTTTTAGATGTTTAAACTGTAAACATACACCTTGTAAAAGTGGTTGCCCTGTAGGTGTAAATATACCTGAATTTATAAATGCGGTAAAGAATAGTGATATAGAATTAGCATATAAAATAATAAGTGAAACTAATGCTTTACCAGCTATATGTGGGAGAGTTTGTCCACAGGAAAAACAGTGTGAAAAAAAATGTGTTAGAGCTAAAAATGGTGAACCAGTGGGAATCGGTAATCTAGAAAGATTTGTTGCCGATTGGTATATGGAAAATATGAATGAATCAATAAATGTTTCTGAAAAATCTAATGGTATTAAGGTTGCTGTTGTTGGGTCGGGTCCGTCAGGATTGACTTGTGCTAATGATTTATCTAATTTAGGATATGACGTAACTATATATGAAGCCTTACATTGCGCCGGAGGTGTCTTGTCTTACGGAATACCTGAATTTAGGCTACCAAAGGATATTGTAAATAATGAAATAAATAAGTTAAAATCTAACGGAGTAAAAATTGTTGCAAATGTAATAATAGGCAAAACTATATATTTAGATGAATTGTTTGAAATGGGGTATAAAGCTATTTATATCGCATCTGGAGCTGGCACACCTAAATTTATGGGAATACCAGGCGAAGGATTACCGGGAGTTTATTCTGCTAATGAGTTTTTAACACGAATAAATTTAATGCATGCATATCTTGAAGATTATGATACGCCAATAGAAAAGCTTAAAAAAGTTATTGTTGTTGGTGGAGGTAATGTTGCGATGGATGCAGCAAGATGTGCTAGGCGTTTAGGTGCTGACGTTAACGTTATGTATAGACGTTCCGAGATTGAAATGCCAGCAAGAAAAGATGAAATAAATCACGCCAAAGAAGAAGGAATAAACTTTTTATTTCTTAGTAATCCTATTGAGATTATTGGTAATAGTAATACAGGGAACGTAGAAAAAGTAAAGTATATTAAAATGAAATTATCAGAACCTGATGCTTCTGGTAGATGTAAACCCGTTCCTACAAATGAAGAACCTTGTTTAATTGATTCAGACTGTGTAATAATTGCTATAGGTAATTCTCCTAATGCAGTTGTTACAAATTCAGATAAGAGTATAAATTGTGATAGCAGAGGATGTATAGTAGTTAATGATTCAACTTTAGCTACATCCAAAGAAAACGTTTATGCTGGTGGAGATATAGTTACTGGGGCTGCTACTGTAATTTTAGCGATGGGAGCAGGAAAGAAAGCCGCTTTACAAATACATAATGATATTTGTAAAAATAAGAGTGATGCCTTATAGATTTAACTTTATTCAATTGCAAATTTAAAATTAGTTTCTACTTTATTGCATTTATAACTTTTATGAGTTTAATGGATAAATCTTGTGTTGTATTAGTTGGATTATTTGCTAGTATATTGCATGAATTTGGACATATTATTATTATGCTTTATGAAAAAAGAGAAATCGGACAAATAAATGTAGGAATGTTTAATGTAGATATAATAGATGGAAACAGAAGTGAACTTAATTACAAATCTGATATTAAAGTTCTCTTAGGTGGACCGTTAATAAATTACTTTACATATTTAATTTTTATAATTTTATATTGTATTATAAAAATAGATATAATTAAATTTATAGCTTATGAGAATTTAATTATAGGAATAATAAATATTTTACCAATAGCTAATTTAGATGGGGGACAAATAATATTTGCAATATTGAGTAAATTTCTAAGATTCGATTTATCTGTGAGGATTACTCAAATAATTTCATTTTTAACATTAATACCGTTATCAATTTTGGGGTTTATAATATTATTTGATTCTAAATATAATTTTTCCTTACTTTTTTTAAGTATGTATCTTATGTGCATATTATTATGGAAGAAAGATTCATTTTATATATAAAATTTTGAGGTGATTATTATGGCATTTAAAGAAGTAAACGTAAATAACTTAAACATCAATCCATTTGAATCTATAGGAAAGGATTGGATGTTAATAACAAGTGGAGATAAAGAAAAATTTAATACTATGACAGCAAGTTGGGGAGGGTTAGGTGTTTTATGGAATAAGAATGTAACATTTTCGTTTGTACGTCCACAAAGATATACATTTGAATTTTTAGAGAAAAATGATTTATATACATTATCTTTTTTTAATAATAATTATAGAAAAGCTCTTACTTTATGCGGTAAAGTTTCCGGAAGAGATATTGATAAAGTTAAAGAAAGTAAGTTAACTCCGAAATTCGATAATGGTTTCACTTATTTTGAGCAGGCCAGATTAGTTTTAGCGTGTAAAAAGATATATACGCAATTTATTGATCCCAACCATTTTATAGACGATAAAATAGAATCTAATTATGAAAATAAAGATTATCATAATATGTACGTAGGAGAAATAATAAGTTGTTTAGTGAATGAAGATAATGAATAAAACAGTACTTATAACAGGAAGTTCAAGAGGTATCGGTAAAGCTACGGCGATAGCTTTTGCTGATTTAGGTTATTCAGTTGTAATTAATTATAATAATTCAAAGGAGGAAGCATTAAATCTTTTGCATCATATTAGAGAAAAAGGTGTAAAAGCTATCGCAGTAAAGGCAAATATATCATCGAGAGTAGAGGCTGAATATTTGATTGAAACATCTATGGAGCAGATGGGACATATTGATATTTTGGTTAATAATGCAGGAATAGCACAGCAAAAAATGTTTACGGATATTACGTTAGATGATTGGCAAAAAATGTTTTCTACTAATATTAATGGTATGTTTAACTGTACACAGCTGGTTATTAAGGATATGATAAATCGTAAAAAGGGTAAGATTATAAATATTTCATCTATTTGGGGAATAACTGGTGCAGCTTGTGAAGTTCATTATTCTGCGTCTAAAGCAGCAGTAATTGGCTTTACGAAAGCACTTGCTAAAGAGATGGGACCGTCTGGAATACAAGTTAATTGTATTGCCCCAGGTGTTATAGATACAGAAATGAATGAAAATTTAGATGAATATACAAAAAACTCCTTAAAGGAAGAAACTCCTTTAGGGAGAATTGGATTACCAGAAGATATAGCAAATACTATTTTATTTCTTGCGAGTGAAAAAGCTGATTTTATTACAGGACAAACAATAAGCCCTAATGGTGGATTTGTCATATAGTTATGATATTATTTCTGATTTTAAATCATTAACGTCATACAAATCTATAAAATCGTAATCTTCACAAATAAGTTTACATATCTGTTTGGTTTCTTCATCCATACCACAATCTAAACAAATAAGATGAGCTTTTTCTATTGGACTCATCCATTTGATTTTAGCTATTGCACTTCTTAGTAAAAATTCTGCACGTTCATTATGTCCCTTTATTGGCACTACTATTGTTGTATTGGAGCATCCTCGTATTTTTAAAAATATAAATATTAAGCTGCGTATTGCATCAACAAATCCAAGAATTACTAATAATATAATAAAACCCATATATATTATATGAACCATAAGATTCACCTCTTACAACATAATATGCATGAGTTTTGTTTTTGTTAAATATTTAATTCAATTCATATACTTTTTAAGCTTAATAATTCATTTTGTAAATTCTTTGAGTGAAATAAGCTGGTACCAGCTACGCAAATATCTGCTCCATAATTATGAGAAATTTTTGCAGTTTCTAAATTTATTCCTCCATCTACTTCTATTTCAATATTATTTAAATTATATTCATTAATTTTTTCTTTTATTTTTTTAATTTTTTCTACCTGATTATTTATAAAGCTTTGCCCACCAAATCCTGGTTCTACAGTCATAACGAGTACCATATCAATATATTTTAAGTAATTATATATATCACTGATATGAGTATTAGGTTTTATTGCAAGTCCTACTTTTTTATTATTAGACCGTATTTTATTTATAGTATCCATTATATTAGAATCTGATTCAATATGAAATGTTATTATATCTGCTCCACATTCGGAAAATCTATCAATATATTTGTATGGCTCTGATACCATAAGATGAACATCAAAAACAAGGCTTGAATGCTTTCTTAATGATTTTACTACATCGGGGCCAAACGTGATATTAGGTACAAAATGGCCGTCCATAACATCTATGTGTACCATGTCCGCATTATTGATTTTTGATAATTCACTAGCCATATTTGAAAAATCACATGCTAGTATTGAAGGTGCAACTTTCATAATATATATCTCCTTATTCTTCTAACAATTTATTTTCTTTTTTGTCCATTCTATTCATGTAAATGTTTTGTATTATTCCTATTCCAAGATACAAACACGCTGTAGATGAGCCGCCGGCACTAAAAAACGGTAACGTTACACCCATAACTGGGAGTGCACTTAAGCACATACCAAGATTAAATATAGTTTGCGCCGCTACAATACTGAAAAATCCAAAACAAATATAACATCCTAGTTTATCACAAGCTGTTTTACCTATAAAGGCCGCTCTCCATAACAAAGCAAATATTAAAATAATTAAAAATGTGCATCCAATAAAGCCTAGTTCTTCTCCGGCTACAGAAAAAACAAAATCACTTTCTTGTATTGGTACAACTCCATTAATTACTCTTGGTCCATGAAAAAGCCCTTTACCAAAAATTCCACCCGATGCAATAGAGAGCTTACCTTGTATTTGTTGATATCCCATATTTAATGGATCAGCCTCTGGATTTATTTGATTTATAAGACGTTGTTTTTGATAATCTGCCAATAAGAAATGCCATATTAATGGTAACAGCATAACTCCGATTATAAAAGCTGAAATAAAATATTTCATCGGTACCCCAGCTATAAAAGCCATAGATAATGCCATACACATAAATATTATTGCTGCACCGTCATCACCTTGTAAATGTGTTAATATCACTGGAATCATTGCATGAATAAGTAGTAAACATATATCTTTAAATAATATTTTATTATTATCCTTAGTTAATATATATAAATGTTTCGAGAAAGTGATTATAAACCCTATTTTAACCAATTCAGACGGTTGAAATGTTATTCCTCCGGGTAATCTAATCCAAGCACGAGCATTAACTCCTGAGGAACCTTCAACCGTAATTCCAAAAAATAAAGTATATATAATAAATAGTACACAAAATGCACCTATCCACTTCCAATGATGAGCTATTGTACGATAATCTATAAATTGTAAACATATAGCTCCAAGATATCCCATAAATATAGCCAATGATTGAATTGTAAGAAAATTTACACCTGCATTTGAAACGCTCTTCATTAAGAGCAAACAGTAAATCGATATTGATATAATTATAGTCCATAAAATTTTATCTGTAGATTTTATGTAATCATAAATTGAAGAATTAATTTTAGACAATTTAGCACCTCATTTATTATTAATATTTTTCTCTAAATCTAAAAGATATTTCTTTATATGTATTCCTCCAGCATATCCAGTTAATGACATGTTTTTACCTATGACTCTGTGACAGGGGATAATAATACATATAGGATTTTTATTGTTAGCATTACCAACTGCTCTACATGCCTTTTCATTTCCGATATTTTTAGCAATATCTTGATAACTTTTGGTTTCACCGTATGGAATTTTAACTAAGCTAAGCCAAACTTTATTTTGAAATTCAGTACCGTGTATACTCAATGGTACGTCAAAAATTTTTCTTTTATGATTAAAGTATTCATACAATTGATTTGCAGTTTTATTTATAAGCGTTGTTTCCATTAAAATAAAATTTGATTTATCTATACAGTTATTGTCATTATCAAAAAATATATTTGTAATACCATTATCATCTTCAGCAATACCAATTATACCAATTGGAAATTTATAATACCACAATATATTCATATTTTACCTCTTATAATTTCGTTTTCATTATTATATAACTTTTTTTAAAATTTTTAAATACTGCTAATAAAAGAGGTACCTAATTGTTATTAAGGCACCTATATTTTTTATATATTGTATTTATTTTTGATATCATCAAAACAAATTGATTTTTTAGCATATTCTAACCAATCATTGTAAAAAGGAGTAGAACTATTTTTCCAGGGTTTAGCAAGCGTATAATGTATTACAACTGGATTATTAATTCCTTCTACCCATTCATCTTCAGAGAAGCATACTTGTGCTGAATAATTAGATTCATATGGATTATCAATTCCCATGTGAAGCATTACATCATATTTGAATGGAATGTCTAAAATTTTATCAAAGCAAACGGCATTAATCGCATCTTGATCTGGACATTCGGAAACTTTTTCTGTATCTACTTTATTATGTATAAACTCATCAAATTTTTCTTCAATATTTTCATTGCGTATTTTTTCCAAATTCCATAGTAAAACTCCGCTACATATATAATGGTCCATGTTTGGCATACCAATTATTTCAGCATAATCTTTGCGTAAAGCTCTACGGTCATCTGCAACACCTGCAACGTAATAATCATCTATATTTATGTTATATAATTCAGACAAATCTTTTTTTACTATTGTATCGCCATCTAGATATATACACTTACGTTCATCTGGTAAAATACTGGAAAGCCTTAACCTATAATACATAGCAGTACCCCAGCTTTTTTTCTCACTACTTTCAAATTCATTATGCATATTAATTAGAGATAAATCACAATTTTCGTATTTGTCTTTAACCATTTGTAATTTTGCGGAGTTATCACTACTTAAATCGTCAGGTACTAATATATAAAATTTATAGTTGGTATTTTTATTAGAATTTTCTAAGATAGAAGTAATAGATACAATAGTAGGATATACATAATTATCGTCTGTCGAAAATGCTACGGGGATATAACTTGATGATAAATTAGAACTATTGGCTTGTTTTGAATTAGCGTTTTTGAATATTATAAATGAACCAGAAACAAAAAATAAAACAATTAGGCTAATCATAATAAAATAATTTTTCTTATTAAACTTTTTAAACATAAAAACATCCCTTTTATAATTATTTAGAACTATAGGGTAATTATAACTATATTTAAAAATTAGTCAATACAAAAAGCTATCAAAATTTTTCGATAGCTTTTATTGTATATAGAAAACCACGCGATAGTCGCGTGGTTCTAAAAAGGTTAACCGGTGAAAAAACAGCCTAGTGTGCTAAACTGA
>CADBQS010000005.1 GCA_902796915.1 uncultured Ruminococcus sp. | reverse complement strand
TGTTTTCTTTAGCAGTTTCCAGACCGCTATTATATTCTACATCAAAAGGAGTTTTTATGCCCTTCTTACACCGCTTCCGCTATCTCTGAACCACGCGACTATCGCGTGGTTTTCTACATACAATAAAACAGAGCAGATATTTCTGCTCTGTTTGCGTTAATAATAATATTTAATAATATGTTTTATTAAGAGACAATAAGATGTACAATTTCACGCCGCGCACTTAGATAAAAAACTAAAAGGGGTATGTCATTTTTTAATTGATGCTTATTATAAGTGATAATGATGTCACGAGAGATTCCAGTATCACGTTGAATTGCAGCAATTAAATCTCCTACCGTGCTACCTCTATCCACAGCCAAAAACTCTGTTCTATTGGAATCAAATTCATAAGTTACATTGAAACCAAGCAGATTCCTATTTTGGCTAATGTTATTATCATTAATTATCGGCTTACACTCAGAATGATAACTGTAATTAACATTTGCTTGCATATAAAAACTTCTTTTGATTTGATAAATTTATTTTATCAAATTATTTTAAGAGTGTAAATATTTTTTTAAAAAAATTTAATTTACTGAAATTCTTAATAAATCTCCAGATTTTAATTCTAACGCACAAGGAATACAGATAATTTCCTTAGGGAAATTTGCAATTTCTTTATGTTTTCCATATTTATCTATAATATCGTTAACCTCAAATGATTGCCCTATATTACCAGGAGAAACAACCTCAATTTTATCGCCTACTCTAATTCTATTTCTAACTTCAACGGATATCATATCTTCGTTTTTTTCTAAAACTACTCCTACAAATTTGCAACCTTGTATGTAATCTCCGTCATTATTGTGATTTTTCTTTATGTCACCAAAATAAAATCCACTGGAATATGGTCGATGGCTTATACATTCAAGTTCTTTATCTAATACATCTAAATCATAATTACCATCAATCATTTGTCTGTATGCATTAACTACTGTTGCAACGTAATATGCAGTTTTCATACGTCCTTCTATTTTAAACGAACGTACACCTGCATCATAAAGTTTATCTAAAAAGGATATACATTTAAGATCGTGTGAACTTAAAATAGCAGTACCTCTTTCATCCTCTTCAATAGGGAAAAACATGTTTTCTCTGGTTTTTTCCATTAAACTATATTTCCACCTGCAAGGTTGGCTACAGTCACCTCTATTAGCACTCCTATTTGTGAGATATGAACTAATCATACATCTTCCGGAATAAGCCATACACATAGCTCCATGCACGAAAGCCTCGATTTCCATATCATTTGGAATTCTACTTCGAAGCTCTGCTATTTCGTCTATCGTCATTTCCCTAGCAAGTACAACTCTCTTAGCTCCCATATTATAATAAACATTAGCCGTTACAAAATTAGTGCAATTAGCTTGAGTACTTACGTGTATTTCAGTATCAGGAGAAGCTTTTTTAATTGTATCCATAACTCCTAAATCTGAAACGATAAGGGCATCTACACCAACATTTTTAAGTTCTTTAGCGTAATCAGATACAACAAGAATTTCATCATTTCTTGCAAAACTATTTACAGTAACATAAACTTTTTTACCATGCTGATGAGCATAATTTACTGCCTTAAAAATATCATCCATATTGAAACCGACGTTATTTGCACGAAGCTGTAAAAGATTTCCTCCTAAATATACGGCATCAGCCCCAAACTTTATTGCAGTAACAAGATTTTCAAAGCATCCAACAGGAGCTAAAAGTTCAGTATTTTCTAATTTATTCATTTTCAATTCTCCAATTATTGTAATTTTCTAAAATATGGCCCACTAGTCCGTTCAAAATTAGGTGGTTGTCCATTGATAAACATCTCTGTTATGCTTTTAGCATATTCCTTAGATTCATTTGTAAAATACAGTGTATAGAAATCAACATTATTTATTTTTTTATCTCCAATATAAAGAGGCAAACAGTTGAAAAGATTAGAATACATTCTTTTGAAGCAGGATAAGCGGAATTGTTTCCCTAATCTATCTGATATTATATTATTTCCGCCACATTTACCGCAGTCCTTACCTCGAGCTGGACAAGTTCTAAACGTCATAATAGGTAAATAACCATAACCTATAATGCCACGTCGAATATTACCACCAAGTGATGAAATTCTTTTATTATTTAGCTCTGTAGATAATGTAGCATCATTAACACCAATTTTACTATATCCATTTAAAGCATAAGTATTTGTAATATTTAACCCTTGCCCACCGAATATGTTAAGTCCAAAATTCTTAGAAGCAAAAATAGCACTAAGACTTTCGCATATAACATTTTTTATGCCTAATTGTGAAATTTCTTCTAACGATTTATAAAGAATAGATGTATAATCTTGAAAGCAAACGGTAGGCAGTTCGCATATTAATTTATCTCCATATAAATCTACGGCTTCCTTATGAGATAAAATTTCGTCAATAGGCAATATTATGTATTCTATATTTGAATTACAAAAAGATTCTTCGAATTTTTCAAATCTTAATCTTATGGAAGTGGATTTTGAAACATATTTATTGAAAGCTTTATAATTAAAATCTAATATTTTTAATGGGGTTACATTGCTTCTAATTTCTAGTAATTTTTCTAAAGCCTTTCTTCTCAAGGAATTTATTGATGATGACGATAAAAAAACATTATCACCAATATCGGCAGTAAATTCCTTAATGACAAAGGGAGTGCCACCGGTTTTAGATATTTTATCGTATATAAAATCGTGATTAATGGGATTTTTTTCTGTATATTCGGGGATTTCTCCTTGAATTTTCACTTCTAAATCATTACTTTTTACGGTAAGGTAAGTAGGACTATCCAATTTAGCAATAAATTTACAAGATATTTCAACGGATTGTAATTCTTTTTTATAAAGGTTTGAAATATCTTTCAAAACAGAATTAGAGGCAATTACGTCGTCTTTAGTTCTGATTCCGAACATATCAACATTACGTTTACCTGTAAAATATCCGTCAGTAAAACCACTGCGAGAGAATACACTTTTTAATAATTCCTTATCATAGCTATTAGAGTTTAGAGCATTTTTAAAATTATGTACAACAGCGGCAACGTATTCAGGTCGTTTCATTCGTCCTTCTATTTTAAAGGAGTGAACACCGATATCACTTAATTTTTTAACGTAATCAATATATGACATATCCTTAAGAGATAAAGCGAACTCTCGATTATTACATTTAAAATTTAATCTACAAGGTTGGGCACATAAACCTCTATTACCACTTCTATCACCTAACATTGAGGAAAGATAACATCTGCCGGAAACAGACATACATAAAGCACCATGAACGAAAACTTCAATTTCCATATTAGTGCTGTTAACAATTTCACTTATTTCTTTAAAAGATAATTCTCTAGCGAGAACAACACGTGAAAAACCTAATTTTTCTAACTCACGAACACCATCAATATTTGTAATTGCCATTTGCGTAGATGCATGGATTTTTAAACTGGGGCAAACTTCTTTTATAATTTTAGCAACAGCCAAATCTTGAACAATAGCTGCATCTGCTCCGCTATAAGCTATATCATTAATATTTTCTATTACTTTAGGAATTTCATTATCATCTACAAGGGTATTAAACGTTACGTAAACCTTAACATTCCTCGCATGACAGAAACTCACAGCTTTTTTTAAATCATCTTTATCAAAATTTTTTGCATTACGTCTTGCATTAAAATTTTTAGTTCCAATATATACAGCATCTGCACCGCATCTTACAGAGGCAATAAGCTGTTCAAATCCACCAGCAGGAGCAAGTAATTCAGGCATCAACATTCCTCCTTTGTTAAATAATTGTTATATTATTATAGCATATATACCTTAGTCATTCAATAATCAATATGTTTGAAGAAATTGTATATAAATTTTATATTTTACGATTTATTATATTAATTATTTTGAAAATGATATTTTTACTTGATATTAAATTAAATTTATTTTATAATTATATTTTAAGGAGACTATCATGATGAAAAATATGAAGTTTTTTGTACCGCTTTTTTCGATTGGTGCGGTTTTGTTTTTAGGAAATACTTCAGTAAGAGCTATGAAGCAGGAAAGTAGTGCAACTCCTAAAAAAGTTAGATTTGGGTTTAGCGCTACAAAAGATGACTCTAAAGAAAAAGAAATAGATAGAGTAGTTAGTGAAGTTTTCGATTTAGAAAATCCTACTTATATAGAGGTTAGAGGATTCCTTGCTAAATTTAAAATAAATGGAGATCTTCAAAATTGTTCTCAGGAGAATAGAATAGCATTTATACAAACTCTAAGAGAACTTTTTTATAGGATAGGTTATAAAAAATTATATGTCTATTATAATAGTAAAATAAAAGATAATATTTATTATTTGGCTACTAATTGGGAAAAAATTAAAATTTATGATTCTTGTGTATTTGTAAATTTAGATGGAAATTTAATTTTAGATATGAAAAAAATTGAAGAAATTAGTAAAATTTAATTGTTATCTATTTTAATTTAATAAATTATTAATTATAAAGTTGTTAGCTTATGTTGGCGACTTTATTTTAATTTAGTTAAAATATTTTACTGTTTAACTATATTGTATAAATATTTGAAAGATGATACAATTTAAAATATATACATGAAATTTCATGAAAGGTGTTTTTATATGGCGAAAAAGTTCGATATAATAGCGGGACCTTGCTCAGTTGAATCGGAAGAGCAGATTTTATCGATAGCGAAATCAGTAAAGGCAGCGGGAGCAACAATGATTAGAGGTGGAGCTTTCAAGCCTAGAACTTCACCATATACTTTTCAGGGATTAAGAGATGAAGGAATAAAGCTATTAGTAAAAGCTAAAAAAGAAACGGGATTGCCGATTGTTTCTGAGATAACAGAAATTTCACAGCTTGATATTTTTGAAGATGTAGATGTAATTCAAGTTGGGGCAAGAAATATGTATAATTATGAACTTTTAAAAAAATTAGGTAAAACAAAGAAGACAATACTTTTAAAACGAGGATTTTGTGCCACAATAAAAGAACTTTTAATGAGTGCAGAATATATTGCATCTGGTGGGAATAATGATATTATTCTTTGTGAAAGAGGTATACGTACATTTGAAAGTATGACGAGAAATACACTTGACATTTCGGCAATACCGTTAATACATAATATTTCAAAATATCATATTATAGTAGACCCAAGCCATGGTACGGGAGATTGGAAACTTGTAGCTCCAATGGCACTAGCATCAATAGCAGCAGGAGCAGATGGGCTTATAATTGAGGTACATAATGACCCACAGAATGCTATTACAGATGGTAGACAATCATTATCAATAGAAAATTTTAAGTTGTTAACTAAGAAAATAAAGGATATTTTAAATTGTAAATGCTATTTGGAGGATTAACTTATGAAAAGAATAAAAGTTAATACATCTACTCCAACTGAAATAATTATAGGAAATAATATAAATATTAAAGAAGAAATAGATGAAAGTAGAAAGGCTTTATTATTGATTGATTCTAATGTATTTAATACATATGGTAAGGCTGTTATGAACAATTTAAATGCTTGTATATATTTAATTAATCCTAAAGAAAGCAGTAAAAGCATGAGTAGTGTTATAAATATATTAAATTTTATGGCTTTTAACGGATTAACGAGAAAAGATATAGTAATAACTATGGGTGGCGGTATTACTACGGATTTGGGGGGATTTGTTTCTTCAATATATAATAGAGGTATGCGTGTATATCATATTCCAACAACATTATTGGCAGATGTTGATGCAGCTATCGGAGGCAAAACGGGAGTTAATACAGGATATGGTAAAAATATAGTAGGCACATTTCATCATCCTACAAAAGTATTGATAGATGTTAAATATTTACAAACATTGAACGAAAAGCAAATTAGATGCGGTAAAGCTGAAATATTGAAGTATGCATTTATAGACAACTTGAAATTGTTAAATTTAATTAATAGTGATAACTGGGAAGAGATAATTACTCAAAGTATTATGACGAAAATAAAATTTATAGAATCTGATGAATATGATAACGGCAAGCGAATGATATTAAATTTTGGACATACAATCGGGCATGCAATAGAAAAGCAAAGTAATTATAAAATAAACCATGGAGAAGCTGTGGCAATAGGAATGGCAACTATGGGAAGATATTTTGGTATTAATGAAATTGAACATGAAATAAAAAAGACTGGCTTAAAAGTTACTTATAATGGAGAACCAAAAAAATTAATGAATTATATATTAAATGATAAGAAAAGAGAAGATAATTTTTATAATATAATAGTACCTGAATCCTTTGGAAAATGTAGGATTTATAAAACTAACGAAAAAGAAATATTTGAAATAATAAAGAGAGTAAAGAAATGAATATAACAATTTTTCCACAAAGAATAGAAGGGGAATTTAATGTTTTATCGTCTAAGTCTGACGTAATAAGAATACTTATTTGTTCATTATTTAGTAAAGAAAATATAAATTTAAAGATGAACAATTTTTGTGATGATATAAAATTTGGAATAGGAGCAATAAAATCGTTAGGGAAAAAAGTAAATATAAAAGATAATATAATAAATATTAGTACATTGTATGAAAATATTGATTATGCGGAAGTTGATTGCGGAGAAAGTGGTACATTGTTGAGATTTTTACTTCCATGTGCTAATTATTTTGCAAATAAAGTAAGATTTAAAGGTAAAAAAGGATTAACGAAAAGACCGATAAAAGAGTTAATAGAACTTTTATCGAAGCATGGCTTATTATTTAGTGGATATGAATTACCGTTTGAAGTAGAAGGAGAGTTAAAAAGCGGTACATATTTTATAAGCGGAAATATAAGTTCACAATATATTTCAGGCTTGTTATTTATATTACCTTTACTTGATGGAAATAGTAAAATAATTATTACAAGTAAATTAGAGTCAGAAAAGTATGTTGATATGACGGTAAATAGATTAAATGATTTTGGTATTCACGTAAAAAAATACAATAATGAAATATTTATAAAAGGTAATCAAAATTATAATCCCCAAAAGTGTTATACTGCAGAGGGTGATTGGTCTTATGGTGCCTCATTACTATGCCTTGGAGCGGTTAATGGTGATATAAAATTAAGTGGGCTTAATATGAAATCAGTGCAACCGGATAGATGTATATTGGATATACTAAGCGAAATGGAAGCTGATGTGAAATATAATGATGAATGCGTTAGAGTTAAAAGTAATTTACTTAGAGGAATAGAAAGAAATTTATCTGGATGTCCAGATTTATTCCCTGTAATTGCAGCAACAGCAAGCTTTGCTGAGGATAATTCTATATTTTATGGAATAAATAGATTAATTTATAAAGAAAGTAATAGACTTGAATCCACTTCAAAGGTATTAGAAAAATTAGGAGCAAATTTAAAATATGATGAAAATAAAGCTATAATATATCCTAATAAAAAATTATATGACGGAGATATATACACATTTAACGACCACAGGATAGCAATGGCCGCGTCCATAATGGGATTAAAGAGCTTAACTCCTGTAAAAATAATTGGTGCGGAATGTGTAAATAAATCAGCTCCAGCATTCTTTGATTGCTTTAAGGAATATATTAAGGAGGAATAAGGTGGCATCTGTATTTGGGAAAAATATTATTGTATCTATTTTTGGTGAATCACACGGTAGCCATATTGGAGCAGTTGTAGATGGGCTTCCTTGTGGAATAGAAATTAATATGGCTTACATAAACAACTTTATTGACAAAAGGAAAGCAAAACATAATGTATTCTCTACATCTAGGATAGAAAGTGATGAAATAAAAATAATTTCAGGTGTGACAAATAATATAACTAACGGAGCGCCTTTTACTTTTATTATAGAAAATAAAAATAAACGTAGTTCGGATTATAATGAATTAAGTAATGTTTTAAGACCATCTCATGCTGATTTCACATCATATATTAAGTATCATGGGTATAATGATAGAAGAGGTGGAGGCCATTTTTCAGGTAGGTTAACAGCTCCGATTTGCGTTGTAGGGGCAATATGTAAAGAATTTTTAGAAAAAAAAGGAATAAAAATTGGAGCACATATATTTAGTATAGGTGATGTATGTGATACATCATTTTTATATAATAAAGAATTATCGAATACAATAGACAAATTATCTACTAAAGAATTTGCTGTAATATCTGATGAAAAAGGCGAAAAAATGAAAGAACTTGTAAAAGAAATCCGCAGTGAAGGAGATTCTATAGGAGGAATAGTAGAGTGTGCTTGTATAGGCTTACCAATAGGAATAGGTTCTCCTCATTTTGATGGCATAGAAAATAGATTATCATCGGCAATTTTTGGTGTACCTGCAATTAAGGGAATAGAATTTGGGAGCGGATTTGCTGGTACGAAATTGAGAGGTAGTGAAAATAATGATTCATTTTATATGGACGGAGATAATATAATTACAAGGACTAATAATTGTGGGGGAATACTCGGCGGAATTTCGAATGGAATGCCGATAATATTTAGAGTAGCAGTAAAGCCGACAACTTCAATAAGTAAAGAACAGGATACTGTAGATATAAAAAATAAAACTAATGTTAAAATTAGTATTAATGGTAGGCATGACAGCTGTATTGTGCCTAGAGTATTGCCATGTATAGAGGCAATTACTTCTATAGTGTTATTAGATATGATGGAGGATAAGTAATGATTAATAAGTTAAGAGAAGAAATTAATGTAATAGATAATGAAATATGTAGATTGTTTGAAAAGAGAATGAAGTTATCATTAACAATAGGAAAAATAAAAAAAGGAAGTGGGGTTCCCATTGTATCTCCAGAGAGAGAAAAAGAGATTGTAGATAGATTAAGAAATAATGTTCATGATTGGTGTAAGGATTACGTGGAGGAGCTATATAATCGTATTTTCGAAATTAGCAGGGAGTGCCAGAAGCGTTAATGAAAAGCTTAAATTTTAAATATAAATTTGGATTAGTTGGGAAAGGAATTTCTCATAGCTTTTCTAAAGAGTTACATAAATACTTTGGAAACTATGAATATAATCTTTATGATTTAGATGAACATGAAATAAAAGATTTTATATTAAGAAAAAATTATAAGGGATTAAATATTACAATGCCATATAAGCGTATTGCATATAATCTTTGTGATTTTATATCGAGTGAAGCTAAGGAAATAGGTTGCGTAAATACGATTGTGAATCGTGAAGGAAAGATTTACGGATATAATACTGATTTTTTTGGTTTTAAAAGTATGCTTATATATAATGGCATAACATTAAAAGATAAAAAAGTTATAATTTTGGGCTCCGGAGGAGCAAGCCTTACGGTACAAGCAGTTGCAAGAAGCATGGAAGCAAAGGAAATTATAGTTATATCAAGAACTGGAAAAAATAATTATGGTAACATATCAAAACATTTTGATGCAGATGTAGTTATAAATGCAACACCTGTTGGAATGTATCCTAATCTATATGATGAAATAATAGATATATCTAAATTTGAAAACTGTAAAGATGTAATTGATATTATATATAATCCGCTTAGAACAAGGTTGTTAGCAAAGGCTAGTTTATGTGGAAAAAATACGGTAAATGGACTAATGATGTTAATAATGCAAGGTTTAGAGGCGAGTAATTTATTTATGGGTAAATCTCAAGAGATTTCTATAGATAAAATTAAATATTGTATAGAAAGAAATAAAAGAAATGTAATTTTAATAGGAATGCCAAGCTCTGGAAAAACTACTTTAGGCCGTGTGGTTTCTAAAGAACTTAATATGAGATTTATAGATTCTGATGAAGAAATATATATAAAGTATGGTAAGACGCCGGAGGAGATTATATCTGCTTATGGAGAAGAAAAATTTAGAATTATTGAAAAAGATGTTATATTAGATATAAGTAAATTGAACGGAGTAGTTATATCCACAGGAGGAGGGGTAATATTAAATGATGAAAATATGATTAATTTGATGACAAATGGAACGATATTTTATGTAGAAAGAAGTTTAAATTTACTTGATAAAAATTCTTTACCCGCGAAAAGAGCTGGTAACTTAGAGAGTTTATATAATCAAAGAAAAAAGTTATATAGAAAGTATAGTGAGTATGTAGTAGATAATAATGGAACCATAAATGAAGCTAGATTAAGCCTAATAAATAGAGTTATATATAAATAGACAAATTAAAATTGTTAAAATAAGTTCGTTAGTGATTTTATTCATTAACGAACTTGTTTTTTGCACAATTATACTTGACTATTGCAATTATTTTATGTAAAATAATTGTACGGAGCGTTAAAAAGTAAATATAAAATTAGTATTGGAGAGGATTATATGAAAAACAAGAATATTAACATTTTGCTGGAAAAGGTTTTAAGCAATGAGGAAATGTGCCAAAAATTTGCAGAAATGGATTCACTTGAAGATATTTATGATTTTTGTGTATCTATACAAGACGGATACAGCAAAGAAGAGTTCGCAGAATATTTTGATGAGTTATTGTCTATGCTCCCAGAGGAATATTATGCTAAGGTTTCTTCGGCAACAAAGTTATCTGATGATGAAATAGAAAATGTAGCGGGAGGAACAAAGGGAGATGTAAAGAGATTTATAGCAGCGAGCTTAGCGGCGTTAACTACGATGTCCATTCCCATGAATAGTGTATTTGCTGCGAATACGCAAGACGAAAGTACTCAAATAATAGAACAAATTGAAAAAAATTCAGATAAAGAATCTCAGGGCA
>CADBQS010000004.1 GCA_902796915.1 uncultured Ruminococcus sp. | reverse complement strand
TTTTGAAAAATGACATTATATTCACCTACTTTTCAAAAGCAAAAGAGCCAAACCAAAATCAATTGGTCTGGCTCTTTTTAAGCTCTAATAATATTTTTATCTTTGAATTTTATTTAAAATAAGTTTCTAAATTAAAATTTTATCTTAATTATATCACAGCTTTCACAATAAAACAACATTAAATATATAACTAGTTAAAAATTTTAATATCGTTGGGCAAAATCTAAAACATAGTCAACACTATTTTTTATATCATCTAAAGTTTCACTTATAATTATATCAGGAACTGCCCCTACACTTTTTAATAAATCTCCTTTTTCATCGTAGTATTTACATGTTGTTAAATTTAATAAATAATTTTTATTAATTACAAATCTGTTTGTTCCATGAACAATTCCTGCTGTTTTTTCGCCTATTATAGTTACATTTTTACACTTCGATACAGCTCTTAAAAATATAAATTCTGCAGAACTCATAGTAAAATTATCAACCAAAACTAGAATTTTTTCAAACTTTAAATTATTCCCAATTGGAGTAATGATTATATTTTTAACATTTTTTTCTCCATTGATTTTATTTACCTTTTTACCTAAATATAGTGACTTATCCAAAAACAAAGATACAGAATTAATGGTTTCCTCTATATAACCACCTTGCGCTCCTCTAAGGTCGATTATCAATTTTTCTTTAATATTATACTCTTTGAGTTTTTCGAAAATAACTTTAGAAACTCCATGATTAAATGATGTTATCTTTATATATCCTGTTTTATCATTAATTTTTCTACTAAATATACCAGTAAAAATTTCTTTAGGAAATATTTTTTGGCTCTTGGTTGACTTTTCTTGAATATATATATTTTTTAATGTAATATTAAAGATTTTTCCTTCCCACAAATATTTATATGTACTTTCTTCTTCTAGATTGCCATAAATACTTTCTAAAAAACACATTTTTGTTGAAGCGTTTAATTTATTTGTTTCTAAAAAATCACTCACTTTGAATTTATTTATCTCTAATAGTTGTGCTCCTTTAGGAATACTAGGGACTTCAGTTGTAGATACCAGACAATTTTCTACAAATTTTAAAGCTACAGGAAGGAAATACCTTGGTATATTGCCTATATTTGTAAATCTAGTATGTGGATCTTTTAATTCTACGAGCATATTATTTATTAAATTAACAAAATTATCATCACTACTAATATTATCAATTAAATAGGAGTATTTTTTTATAACTTCTTTCCAATTTATATTTTTTTCTTCAAATAAGATATATCTATCTAATATTATTTCGTTTATCTTATCGAATAATTTTAAATAATTACTCATGTCTATACCCTTTCAGTAGAGCACAAAAATTCATTCCGTAAACATTGTCCTCAGTAGCACTCATTTCTAACGCTCTACAGTCTAAACATCCATATCTTTTATGGCATGTTTTACACCCTTCAATTTTATTTCTGCATAAAAAAGGATATCCTTCATTCTCACTATTAATAAGTGCTTCACATAAATTAAAATCTTTTATACTACCCAAACAAAGCTTGCGTGACATTATACAAGGATAAAGTAATCCATCACATGAAACCGCAAGTACATTTTTATAGCAATTATTATATTTTGAAAATTTTTCAAATGAACAAAGAGAAGGTTTTACAAAATCTTTTGATTTATCATACATTAAATTTACATATTTTTTTGAATAGAAATCATTTTTAATTGGATATATAAATTCTAATCTTATATTAAACCCTTTAAATTTTTCAAAAATTTGATTCACATTATCTTCATTAAATTTTGATACAAGCAAAACTAAACTATATAAAATATCATTTTCTTTTATTTTATTTAGAGCATTATAAATTTTACTAAAAACACCTTTTTTTCAGAGATTTTCTCATACTTGGTATCGTTATTTTCTAATATTTGTATACAAAGATTTAAATTATTATTTTTTATGTAATTTATTATTTCATTATTATCGAGCAAAGTACCATTAGTAAATACAGTAATTTTTGTATTTTCAGTATTATCTTTACGTATATAAGTTACTATTTTTTTAAAATTTTCATACTCTAAAAATGGTTCCCCACCAATTATTATAAAATTTTTACATCCTAAAATCTTTGCTTCGCTAATAATTTTTTCCCATTCGTCTAAAGATATACTTTGACTATAAGAAGGCCATTTTTTACAACCAGTCTTTCTAAATAAAATATTATCTTCTTTACAAAACTTACAATTTAAATTACATTTATTTGTAATCTCAATAAATAGTTTATCTAACGATACTTGTTTAAACATCTTACTTACTGCTTTAGGAACACCATAAATTTCCTTATTAATAACAACGTTTCCTTCATAAGTCAACCCCAGACCATTATTTTTCAAGTCAGAAACAAATTCGTAATCTACATTTTGGATTTCTTCTAACGGAATTCCTTTTTCACATTCTTTTAAAAAATCAAATTCCTTCTTCGTAATAGAGAAAACTTTTCCTTTAAAAAGATTATAAATTGCAGAACATTTCACCCCATCAACTATCTTAACATATGGATGAAGTTTAAAATATTTTTTCAAATAAATCACCTTCTTACATAAATTAAATATTTTTTTCACTAAAAATTGTTTCTGCTATTTTTTCATTATTTTCGAGTAATGAGTAAAATGTTGTTAACGAATTTTTTATTGCTGAAAATGTATTTTTACAAGCCATTTCACTAAAACACAAGTCATCTTTACAAATCATCTGTGCATAGCACATCTCACACAGTCTGCTAACTGTACAGTTTTTACAATTTTCATTAATAATATTTATAAACCTATTTGCAAGTGAGTTTATTTTTTCTAAACAAAGTCCTTCATCTAATGTTCCGATAGGACATGATTGATTTACCTTTTCACATACATATATCTTTTCATCTGGAGAAACTGCTACCTTTGAACCAGGCATACACATTTCTTTACAATCATTACCTGAAAATTTTTGCTTATAGCTAACAAGAAACATCGATGAATATAAACTTTTTAAAGCCGGAGTTACTTTTGTAGACTTTTCATCAGAAACCATATTATAAAATTTTTTATATAACTTATTAAAAGATTTGCTTAATACATTATTTTTTAAGTCTTGATTGTTATAATAATTGGTTCCAAAATCTGCAACTTTATTATATCTTACGATATATGGTGAAAAAAGAGCATCATTTTCATCAAAAAAATTTACGATTTTTTCTACATCAGTCTCTAAATCTAATGTTACACAAAATATCAGTACTTGTTTTTTATTTACGTGGTTCCTTTTATTTTGTATTTTCTTTATATTTTCAAATACAAGCTCAAATGTTGGAGAATTATTAACTAACACTCTGTTTCTATCATGATTTTCTTTATGTCCATCTAAACTAAATGCTACATGGATATCCTTTTCTATTATATAATCTATTATTTCATTGCTCATTATAGTTCCGTTAGTAGTAGCAAAAAATTTTGCTTTAAAATTCTTTTGCTCACAATAATTTATTACCGCTCTAATAACATCAAATTTCAAAAAAGGCTCTCCACCATAAAAAGTTATAGAAGGCTCTACAAGTATACCCATCCTCTGTTTTTCTTTATGGAAAAGTATATATTTATCAACAGCTTTTAACGCAGTTGATATACTCATGTCTTTATTTGAATACGACTTTATTCCAGGATAATAATCAGAATAGATACAGTATTTACATCTCATGTTGCAAGCTTCTGTTAATATGAGTACAAGCTGCGACGAAGGCGACCGCAAAACATCTTTATAAGATATATTCTTACAAGAAATTACTTCTGAATCCTGTGATATAAACATTCCTTGACTAATTAAATCATTTATGTAATTATATATAGACATGGCATCACTTTTTTGTGTGCCAAATTTAACTTCTAGATCCCTGACTATTGTTTCTTTGGGTTTTTGAAAATTATTAACTACGTAACTTATTTCTTTTGATGATGGAATAACAATCCCTTGATTATTATCAAATATATACTTGTTTTTATTAAAAGTTTCAAATTCATGTATATTTAATTTGTAATTTTTCAAATTTGTTTCTCCTTAAAAATAACTAATCACAAACCCCACCCAAAATTCTGCTAACTTTTTATGGTAGGGTTTGGCTCTGCTAGACCGGAACTGGTACACCAACTTCTGCTGAAGGAGCAAGACATACAGATGTTGCTACACCTGACGACATTGCGCAGCCTGTTATACAAACTCCACCACAGATAAGCAGTACACCAATAAGACCTCCGGTTTCATCTTTTTCTTCAAAAACTTCAATCTTTTCCATTATGATTTTCACCTCCTTTCAAGATAATAAAATACTTATTCTGAATATTTATCAGCTTGCAAGGAATACATTTCATAATATTCTTGTTTTCTATCCATAAGTTCAATATGTGAGCCCATTTCTAAAATTTTTCCGTTTTTAAGTAGAATTATCTTATCTGCTAATTTGGCACTACACATCCTATGAGAAATCATAAGTATTGCTTTTTCATTTTCATAAGAATGAAATATTTTAAAGATTTCATCTTCAGATTTTGGATCAAGTGCAGAAGTAGGCTCGTCTAAAACTAAAATTTTAGAATTTGGAAAAAACGCACGAGTAATACCTAATTTTTGCCACTGACCACCCGATGGTTCTATAGCATCATCATAAAATAACTTTCCTAAATTGGTTTTATATTTATATTTGTAGGTTTCAATAAAATTATCTGAATTAGTCTTCTGAGCAATATCTTTAATTTTTTCTATATTGTTAATTTCACTAACACTTCCAAATCCAATATTCTCCTGTACTGTAGCAAAATAACGTATGAAATCCTGAAAAATTACACCGAACAATTTTCGATAATCTTCTAAACCATAAAAGCTAATATCTTTACCATTAATCAGAATTTTACCTTCGGATGGTTCATATATTCTTAATAACAATTTTACTAAAGTGGATTTTCCACTTCCATTTTCCCCAACTAAACACACCTTTTGACCAGTAGAAAATTTAAAATTAATATTTTCAACGCTATTTTTTGTTGCACCAGGATATCTAAAAGATACATTACAAAACTCTATCTCATAGTATGTATTATCTAAAATTGGAAAAATTGTATTTTCAGAAGCTTTAGCATCTTCTGTTTCTATAGATAAAAATTCAAAAAGGTAGTCTATAAATTGTATACTTTTAAAGTTTGATATTAATAAATCAATAAAATTAAATAATCCAATTACAAATGATGTTATAGCTGAATTATATAAAACAAATTTAGAAATAGGTACAACTTTTTGCATAACACCATTTACAAGAATTAATTCTGTAAAAAACATACCTATGATAGCTAAAAAAGTGGTTGTTAATAAATAAAAAATTTTCTTTTTTGCCATAGTATCTCTATATGTCATTAATTTATTAAAAATGTTATCTCGCTTGTTTTTTAGGTAATTAAAAAGATTAAACGTTCTAATTTCTTTTGTAAGTTGGCTATCAGTCATTAAATAATAATTATAATAACTTTGTCGAACTTCTGTAGTATTATGTTTCAAAAAATCTAAATCTAGATTTTTACTTTTTTCTCTGAGAAAATATACTGGCACTGATAATCCAATTACAAAAATAGTCGAATAAATATTAAGCGTAGCAATAATTGATATATATCCAAACATAGTAATTCCACAAGAAATTAGACCAAATAAAGTCTCTGCAACATTAACTGGCTCAGTTAAAACTTTTTCTGTAGTATTTTTATATAAATTTTGAAATTCAGGGGTATCAATTTTGAATTGAGGAATTTTCTGAAACTTTGCTGCTACAATTGTTTGCACACTATGTGATAATCGATGGCTAGTAAGTTCCGAGATAATAGATTTAATATTGTTAGTGAAAAGAGTAAAAATAACACTTAAAATCATAATAATAAGTAAAATAACAATACTATAGTATTCGTTAAAAAACATTAAGCCATTTCCAGTCTCAAAAACATATATTATTTTTGAAACAACAAAAGACGTAAATACTGGACTTAATCCATTTACTAAAACAGCTGAAATAACACAAATCAAAAATCCTGGTCCAGCTTTAAACAGTTGGCTAAAAATAAACTTTATTTTTTTAACATAATCTTTTAATTTAAAAAACATAGAAACTATTCCCCCTAAATCCACTGTCGATGTTTGCATCATATTGCAAAATACTGTATATGTCAAATGGATTTGGAAAAAAATTCAAAAAACCGCTTTTTTTATATATTAATAAAACAATTTATATATTATTTCATCAAATTTTAATCGGATTGAATCGCCTATGTTGACTTTGTTGTTCTTTCAGAACTTCACGAGCGATAATCTTATTATTAAGTGTAGCTACAAATGTAGTTGTCCTTTCGGGAACTTCCTGTAAAGCTCTTAAAAATGCTCTATATAAACTTTCCTCGCTGATGACTTGTGTATTGTCAGCGTTATTTTTATTTATGCCATTTGCGAGCTTTTTAAAAACTTCATCATTAAGAGGTAAAATAGCTTCATCGCTATTTCCCTCACCGATATTAACAAATACACTTTCAGTAGCAAGACCGCCTTTTGCAAGTCTTGGAATGTTTAGTTCGGTGATTTTAGATATATTCACTCCGGGAATGAAATTTATTAATGAAATTGCCGAGTTAATCGCACGTATAAACCCATTTATCGTGTTTTGTGCAAAGCCTATAATTGAGTTCACAACAGTTTTAAAAGCACCACCGAT
>CADBQS010000003.1 GCA_902796915.1 uncultured Ruminococcus sp. | reverse complement strand
TCTCAGTATCGCTCCTATTTCTAATCTCTTTTCTCCATAAAATACTTTCCTTCTATATTTCGGTGCAAAATCATCGTGTGGAGATTAATACATTGAGTTATAAAAAACACCGATTAAATTTTCCATTCAATCTTTATATCATTTTCAGATATTACAATAACTTTTATTAATGAATCTATCGTAAACAGTTTATCCGACATTTCTGTATCATTCCAGTTTGCCATATAATTTGTAATTTTATAAACATCATCTTTCTCGGCTTCACTTGATAAAATCAAAAGTTTTTCTTTTAAATGTTGCTTTTCTATATCAAGCTCTTCAACTCTATTATTGATATAATTCATTAATGTTTTACTTGAGCCTACAACTTTTCCAAGCAGTTCGTCTATTTCATCATTAATTTTAAGAAGCCTAATTTTGTATTCATTTATTTTAGGGTCAACTAAATGCTTTTTGTTACTATGGATTTCTTTAAATTCAGCTAGTTTGTTTTTCATCTGTTCAAATATATATTCCTCAATTTCGTCTACTGAAAGTTTTTTAGTTACATCACAACATTTTTGAACAGTATAACCCGAACATTTAAACATTCTTTTGCTATTAACTGGTTGTCCGTTTTTACGAAGTCTTGTATCTTGATATACACAAAAAGCACATAAACATTTACCACACTTAACTTTACCAACTAACCACGATTTTTTGCCTTTCTTGGTACTTAAGGGGTAGCTTTTTCTATTAGCAAACTGCTTTTTTCTGCATTTAAGCCACAACTCTGAATCAATTATTCCTTTATGCGGTGCAATAACTAACTCTTGATTAGATACATCTGTAAAGCGTGTCGGTTGCGTTGAAGCATCCTTTTTTTCTGTAAATGTGTAACAAGCGTTTTCACCATTAAAATCCTCTGGCGGATTTATTATTTTTGCACCCATATCTTTATAAAAGTCATAAACATCCACATCGGCTTTTACATAAATTGGGCTTGACAATACCTTCATAACACTTGATAAGTACCACTTACCACCCTTTTTAGCTGGAATATGAGAATTATTTAAAACATTTAATATATCTCCTAAAGTTACATTTGGCTTAGAATACATCGAATAAATTAATTTTATTCCCTCAATTTCAGCTTCTATTGGTGTATATTGTGCTGAACGTTTACCATCTATTTCTATACGCTCTAAATTGAATCCATAAGGCATTCCGCCTCCCATATAAAATCCTTTCTTATTTCTTGAATGATAAGCGTCTGTTATTCGTTGTTGTATAGTTTCACGTTCAAGCTGTGCAAATACAATACAGATATTTAACATAGCACGCCCCATAGGTGTTGATGTGTCGAATTTTTCTGTACACGATACAAACTCAACATTGTGCTTACCGAAAAACTCCATTATATTTGCAAAATCTATAATTGAACGACTTATTCTATCCAACTTATAAACAATTACTTTACTTATCAACCCTTTTTCAATGTCTGCACACATCTGTTGGAATTGTTCTCTGTTAGTGTCTTTACCGCTGAATCCATTGTCTGGATATACCTTGAATTTTTCATTACCTTTAATTTCATGTTTACAAAATTCAATCTGACTTTCTATCGAAATACTATCTTTCTTAAATTTTGATTTTCTTGGGTATATTGCTATATACATCATAAATCCTCCCATATTTTGACGTATATAAAAATAACCGCCCACAATATAATTATATCATAAACAGTTATTAATATAAATATCATATTTCACTATTCAAACATATTTTTTGAAAACATCAAATAATCTACTTTCAATTTCCTCTTTAACCTTTTTTCGTTCTTCTTCTGTGTATATAGGTGTTAAATTTATAACTGTGTATCTATTATTACCAATATAAACAAACGATTTTTCTTCTTTATATTTTAAATTTTTAACCACTATGAAAACTCCTTAAAATAAATTTTTTTGGCAACCTCAATCTAATACTGGTTAGGTATTATCACACGAATTTCACGTTTCCC
>CADBQS010000002.1 GCA_902796915.1 uncultured Ruminococcus sp. | reverse complement strand
TATTTCTTTCCCACTGTGTTGTTCCTCCTTGTTTTTGGTTATTATACTTTTCCGAACAAGATGTTACAACTTTACTTTACCACAACACCACCGATTCCAGTAGCATCCGACATTTGTGGACATTCCACTAATAAATTAAATAATCTAACTACTGCTAATTGCATTAATTTATTTTTATCGTTTGAGTCTAATGGTAATGCATTTATTTTTGTGTTTACAAATTTCACCATATTTTTAACGGCTTTTTGTTGGTTACTTTTAAACTTTTTCACATCATTACTAATAGATTTAAAATCAGTACTCATAATTGCTTTATAGTAATTTTTTATATCTTGTAAAATTGTTTTTATGTGTTCATGGGTTATAGCACTTTTTTAGTTCTTAGGTTTGAAGTTAACCATTATAAGGATTTTTTTATAGCTTTCATCAACACCTTTTTCATAGGATTGAATAATATTTATAATATCTTTACAATTTTTAAATATTGTATTTTTTAATTCTTTGTTTTTTTCTTTTAATTGTTGCTTTTTTGATTTTTTATCTTTTATTTCTTCATATTTTTCATTTTCTGCTATTTCTTTAGTTATATTAATTGTGCTACCTAATTTTTGACGACAAGTTTTTAGACTTCCTACAATACCAGTGTTTTTATCATTCTTGTTATTCCAAACTGCATTGCTGAAAGTTTCTGGAGCAAGCATACCACTAATATTCAGCAATTCTGCTTTTTTCTTTTTATTAAGATCTTTTAATTGGTTTAATTGCTTTTGAAGGGATTGAAGTTCTTTTTCTAATGCAGCTATATCCTTTTTGTCTTTTTTGTTTGCTTCCATTTTAGCCGCATTTAATTCAGCTGTTTTTTGGCTAACAAGTTTTTTTAATTTTGTTCTATTTTTACTCATTCTTGATAATTCTTTAGTATACTTAAGATCAAAAAATTCTGCACTATTTTTATTAGTTTCATATTCTTTTTCAGTAGGGTATTTTGCTAATGCTTTGTTTACAATTTCTGGAAGATTTTGTTTCATAGACGCTAATTTTTCATTATACAATTTTATTGCTTCTTGTAAATTTTGATACTTAGATTCTATATTTTTAAGTTCCTCATCTGTGAATTCTTGTAAATTATTTAATTCACCTAGAAATCCAGGTATATTATTTTTACATTCTTCTATTGACTTCGTAAATGATTTTAACTGATTTTTACTCATAATCATTCCTCCTAATTTTTTGGTATGTATATATTGTACCAAAAAAAGCGTCAATACATTATTTAAAATAAATATATTTTTAAAAATTTATACATATATTGATAAATCCGACTATTTTAATAAAAAAGAGGATGAATATTCTATTTCTGATAAAATTCTTACTGTGAAAGAACCAGAGTTTAACGAGTGAAATAAGATTAACATTTTTTATATGAATCTATCAGGTAAATCAAGGCAGTTAATTATAAATCTAGATAAGTTTGTATTGATAGGCAAATATATCTTGAAATTTTTGCATATTTATTATAATAATTTTTTTAATTATTTATTTTAATTTTTATAGCTAATTCTCCTATACTCGTTCTAAGATTATCAATTTTAAACTTTATCTGTTCATCTATAATTATTACATTATTTTTATTAATTTTATGGATATTTATAAATTTGTTTATATCTTGTTTATTATATTGTATTTGTCTAATATCTTTATTTTCTACAAATAAAAAATCCTTATAGTTTCTTTTTAAATGTTTTATAAGTGCTACCTTGTCGTCTGATATATCACTTAACTCACTGCCTTGCAACGTATTTATAAATAGTATAAATAACTCATTTTTATTAATTTTATTTACTATATTTTTAGAGTTTAATCTTCCTAAATTTGTAAATTTTATAATAATTTTTTCACTATTACTTATATATGACATTTGATTTTTTATTTTATGATTTTCTAATCGATTTTCAAATTCCTCATTATAATAGTCAGAACATAAATTACCAATTAAGTCTTTAACACTTTCATCATCGTTATCAGATAAAGGCACAATTGCAGCCTTACAAACTATATTATTATTTATTTTTACAGGCTTATTATATAAGGATAAACAGATGCTAGATGATATAATCACAAATATCATTCCAAAAAGTTCTATAAAAAATTTCATCGTTAATTCTCTTTGCACGGATTAATAATTTCTAATACAATATTTTTAGCAAAATTTCCCCATTCATACTGCGGACCCAGAATATACGAATCAACCATATTATCCCAACACCATTTAATATATTTAATTTCATCTTCAGTCTTATAAACAAATAAATCTTCACCAAAATCTCCCAACAAAATTATGCGGCTGTCCTTTGGTTTACTATATGATATTTCGTATAATCTGTCCTGTATAAAATCTTTAGAAAATTCATTATCAGATATGTCAAACCATAAAAATATAATTTTTGAATCTTTATTAACAGATTTTTTATATTTATCTAATAGACTAATTTCTACAACACTTTTTTCCTTATTGATTATAAATTTATCACACAAATTCTTAAATGAAATTTGTTTACCATTTATGTAAAGGCAACAATCATTTATTTGTTCTATTAAATTTTCCATACGCATAGTCTTTGAGCATTGAGAGTCTGTATTATTATTCTTATCGATAAATTCCTTTATTGTAAAATTTTCTTTGTATAAAGTCAACTGATGTTTAATTTTTATTTTATAAATTTATTTTTTAAAGTATAATAGTTCCTAACTACCAAGAATAATTTCTTAGTTTACCTTTAGATTCTAATTCAGGGTATTCCCATTGTCTAAGTACTTCATAAGTGCCTATTGCTATACTATTAGAAAGATTTAAGCTTCTAGCATCATTTGTCATCGGTATTCTTACACAATTATCTTTATTGTTATGTAGTAAATCTTCTGGTAATCCTGCTGTTTCCTTACCAAATACAAGATAACATTTATCTGGATATTTTATATCTGTATGTTTATTTACTGCCTTTGTTGAAAAATAGTAGAAATTCCCCTTGTTTTTTTCAAAAAATTCTTCTAAATTTTTATAATATGATATATCAAGTAAATTCCAGTAATCTAGTCCTGCTCTTTTCAATTTTTTATCATCGATTTTAAATCCCATTGGTTCAACTAAATGTAAACGTGCATTAGTAGCGGCACACGTACGTGCTACATTACCTGTATTTTGAGGTATTTGCGGTTCTACCATTACTATATTTAATTCTGCCATTTATAAATACTTCCTTTTCTTTTTAATCTTTTATGAATATTTCTTCCATATTTTATATATTATAATTCATTTGTCAATTGGAAATCATATTTTATGTAGGATAAAATTAAATAATTTTGGGGGGTATTGTTATGCACATTATGAATACGATTAAATGCGTTGGGACAGTTTTAGCCGTAGGTGTACTACTTATATGGTTTGGCCAGTATGCAACAAGAAATGAAAGATGTATGAAGAAAAAGGCAAGACGTACATTAAGAAATCTTGAAAATCTTATGGATGATGTACATTATTTATTTAAATAACAATAAAAATGCTAGCTATGGATTTAAATCTATAGCTAGCATTTTTATTACTTTATTTTAGAAATCCTCTGCAATATCTTCTAAATTAATTTCAAAACTAAAATCATCCATATCATTGGTTAAAAGTGCTGAATTAAGATTATCATTTCCTAAGTTTTTTAAAAGAAAATCATCGGCAACTTTAACTTCAGAAATATCTACATGTGTCAGTGCTTTATAACGTTGTAACATGTTTTGAGAATACTTACGAACTAATTGTTCAACTGTAGGATCAAGTTTTAAGAATCCACTATCTAAGTGTTTGTTTAAAAGTTCTAAATGAAAAATTATACTTCTATTAAGTGATTGTTCTTCTTTTTTAGCTTCTTCGAAGAATATCTCATTAAAAGCATCTGCGTAATGAGTAAGTCTATATGGGACAAAATGGACAACTCGTCCTCTTTTTACTGTATTATGTAGAGTATAACCCCGTTTAGCATCACGTATGTATTTATCTAAAATTTTTCCTGCTTCTGAATACGCTTTTCCCTGTTGTTCTAACTTTTGTGTACTTAATTTATTTATAGGATTTTTCATAGCATTTACTTTAGTTCCTGCCCCTAATGTTCCTACTAATAATAATGACATTAAAAATATGTTTTTTATTTTCATTTTATTTCCCCCTAAATTATATAAGTTTATAATACTATAATAACAAATATTTTTCAAAAATCAATAATTGATTTAGTATTTGTATTGTTGCATATTTTTTATGATAATATATTTAAATTTATCTATGTTATATATGAAAAATTAATGTATTACTTAATTGTTTATTATGAAAATATATGATATAATTTTTATTTATAATAATAAATAAAAGTGGTGATTAATATATTACAATTTGAAGAAACTAAATTAAAGCTAAATAATCTTAAACCTAAATTTGAATCTCTTTGTAATGCTATGAAAGTAGATTCTTTAAAAAAAGAAATAATAAATCTTGAAAAAATTACGTCTGAATCAGATTTCTGGGAACATCCAGAAGAATCACAAGAAATATTGAGTAAAATCAGTAATTTAAAGTCTACTGTTTCAGCGTATGAATCGCTTTATTCGTCTTATTGTGATGTCCTTATCTTGAATGATATGGCGGATCAAGAAGAAGATTTATCACTTCTTGCTGAAATAACCAATGAGATTAATAGAATCAGTAAAGAGTTAGAAAGCCAAACTCTATCTACACTTTTAACAGGAGAATACGATTCAAATAACGCTATACTAACATTTCATGCAGGAGCAGGGGGAACTGAAGCTCAAGACTGGGTAGAAATGTTATATAGAATGTACTGCATGTGGGCAGATAAGCATTCATATAAAGTAAAAATGTTAGATTCACTAGACGGCGAGGAAGCAGGTCTCAAAAGTGCTTCAATACTTATAACAGGTAAAAACGCTTACGGGTTTCTTAAAGGAGAAGCCGGAGTTCATAGATTAGTTCGTATATCACCATTCGATTCTTCAGGTAGGCGTCATACATCGTTCGCATCAATAGAAGTAATGCCTGAAATAGACGATAAAATACAAGTAGATATATCACCAGATGATATAAAGATGGATGTTTTTCGTTCCAGTGGAGCGGGGGGGCAGCATGTAAATAAAACCTCTTCTGCTGTTAGATTAACTCATATTCCAACAGGAATAGTTGTTGCATGTCAAAATGAACGAAGCCAACATCAAAACAGAGAAGTTGCTATGAAAATATTAAAATCTAAGTTAATAGAAATAAAGGAACGCGAACATTTAGATAAAATAGAAGATATTAAAGGCATACAGAAAGAGATTGCTTGGGGTTCTCAAATAAGGTCTTATGTATTTATGCCATATACTCTAGTTAAGGACCATAGGACGGGATTTGAATCAGGAAATGTTTCTGCTGTGATGGATGGAGATTTAGATGGTTTTATAGACGCTTATTTAAAATCTATAAAATAAAAAAATATAACATTCTGATTAAAAACTTAAATCAGAATGTTAATTAATTTAATATTTATTTTATTCGTTGAAGATATAAGTTTACCTTTAACGGTGACTGAAATATTTGTAGAATTAAAATTAATAAAAATATTATTCGTTTTTTAATATATATTTTCATGTTTAAAAAATTAGTCTCAAAAACACTGAAAAATAAGATTATTTATACACATAAAAGCAAATATGTAAATATTATAATCAAATAAATTTATACTTGACATGTATAACAGTATATGTTAAAATTCTTTTGTTGTTGCGGAATTGTGTAAGGGTAGCACAGCAGACTCTGACTCTGTTTGTCTGGGTTCGAATCCTAGTTCCGCAGCCATTTGTTTTTTATTGATAGGGGAGATTTTGAGTATTCAGGATATTGTAATTGCTATTACAGCTTTAATACTTTATAGAATAACAGTTTTCCGTGCAATGAAGTATGTAAATTCTGATGTTAAATTAACGTATTGGATATGTTGTATTGCCATTTAGCGATTAGTTATTATTGCTATGATTTTTAAAGGTAAATAAAACTTTATAAAAATATGTAATAGTGCATAATTTTAATTTTTGCGTTATTAATATCGAGGCGTAGCTCAGTTTGGTAGAGTGCTACGTTCGGGACGTAGATGCCGCAGGTTCAAATCCTGTCGCCTCGACCACTTGAAAAACTGCATGAATGATGAATTTTTAATATTCATGTTTTTTATTTTTTTCATTCTTTTATAAAAATTAATTAATAAGTTATTTTCTCATTTTTTATTATAATTCTTCAATCCATTGTTTAACAATTTCATTTTTAGATATTTTATGTTTTTTGAAATATTTTTAAATTATCTCAAGATATTTTTTGTCTAATTACACTGTTGTCCGCATACTTTTAGTATTATTTGAAAAAGGTCTACCTAATTTTTTATATTCACTTTTTTTAATGTTTATCTTTTTTGGCGGATAATATAATCGTACTATAAGTCTGCCAAAAAGTTAATGACTAAAATAGTGAATATCCACCCGCTTTGCGGGTGGTATTTCAGTTTCGGTCAAAGCCCTAATATCATTGGCAAGCCACAAGTGGCTCTTTTTATTGGCCTGACAGCCATGCATCTGTTACTTGCTACCCTTTGAAAGGGGTTCTTGGGTCAAATGAACTGAGTTGGTCCATTTCTCGGTCGAGTTTTAATTGATTTTTTATGTACTATTTTATCATCTTTGTATTCTTTCCCGCCGTATCTACATAATATCCTTTACACCAAAACTCTCGATTTCTATACGCAAATTTCATATTTCCGTATTTCTGAAATATCATCAAGCTACTTTTTCCTTTCAAATATTCCATAAAGCCTGATATACTCATTTTAGGTGGTATACTTAACAATAAATGTATGTGATCTGGACATATTTCCTCCTCTATTATCTCTACTCCTTTCTATTGACATAATGTTATTATGATTTATCTTATACTTATCCTCTTTTCTTCATAAAATATTTTCCTTCTATGCTTTGGCGCAAACACTATATGATATTTACAATTCCGCTTCATATATGCTAAACTGTTCATAGGGTTATTTTGCTCTTGCATCTTAATTCCTCCTAATGTGTTATTTCTATAAGCTACCAGGCTTACTTTCAGTTTAACACATTAGGTCTTTTGGTTTATCACTTAAGTTCTACTCAACATCGCGAATATCCCGTGGTTTTCTATATACAAAAAATCTTTTTACGGTTTATTTACCGTAAAAGGAATAACTTAAAACTTATTGATTAATATTATGTTATATGTATAAAATAAGTAAAAGTGGTGGGGACTGTTTGAAGAACAGTTACCGCCAAATAAAAGTGATTATAAAATAACCGTTTACTTTTTGGAAGAGAGAAACGGTTATTTTGCATTTTTATGATTAAGTATCTTATACAATACAATTAATATCATTAAAGTATAAAACAGTTATATAATGCAATCATTTTGCTTCTATGAAAAGTGATTAGCAACCGCTCTCTATTAACTTTACCACATACTATAAAAAATACTATCACCTAAAATAGGAGCGAATTTCAACAAATAGTAAAAATATTTTTATAATATACTTTTAAATTTCAGTTTAGTCATATTATAAATATTAATTTTTAATCCATTAATATCAAATAAATTTTTTATTTATTTGATAATTTATAAGTAAACTTTTTACTTGTTTACATTATCTAGAATTTGAATTATTTTTATAATATTATATTTTTAACAATTTAAAGCAATACAAATTTTAAGAAATATATAACTATCATATTTAGTCGGTTGATTTTTATAACACTTATCCAAAATTAATTCGTTTCTTAGGTGTTTTTCAATGCCAGAAATGCTTGCCGGTAAACTTTCAGTATATTACATTACGTTAAATTGTCTACCGAACTTTTTATTTATTGTAAAATTTCCTATTGCTTCAATCACTGTTCCTAAGTTAATTGAGATAAGCTTTCCTGTGAAAGTAACCAGCTCTGAAAAACCTTTAACTCTAACTTTTATCACAGCAAATCTACTTTCTTCATCTTGATATATAATCCTTTCAACTACTTCATTCAAGCACTCCGATTTTTTCACCCAAAAAATAATAAAAAATCCCTGCTACTTTAATTATAACAAGGCTTTTATCTATTTTAAACTATCTTTCTTACATTAGATGTAATATAAAGAAACTTTTATAACGGTTGTATGATAAGGATGATTTTTATTTTGCTCTAGATACATAATATCCTAAATTTTTACGGTTGATCAAATTCATCAACTATAACCCATCTCAGATTTTTTAGTTCAAGGTCTACTAGCATAGGAAAATATAAATTAGTTCTTGTATTTCCATTGTTGCTTTTATATTTATGCCAATACCATGATCTTGCTTTATTGGTGTGGTATAAAAAAAGTTGACAACCAATTTTCAAGGATTTCATAATAAAACCAATAGAATAAGGAGGTAATTAAAGTGGCACGAAAATATAACCATGAATACAAAGTACAGGCAGTAAAACTTGCCAAAGAAATCGGGGGGTGCTAAGGCAACTAAAGAATTAGGAATTCCTGAAGGAACCATATATACCTGGCTGAAAGCTGTTAGAGCTGGTAAGCTGGATATTTGGGAAGGCGGCC
>CADBQS010000001.1 GCA_902796915.1 uncultured Ruminococcus sp. | reverse complement strand
TAAAAAGAGCCACTTGTGGCTTGCCAGTACTATTAGGGCTTTGCCCGAAAATGAAATACCACCCGTTTTACGGGTGGATATTTATTTATATTTTTTATAAGAAAGGTTTTAATTCTTCTTCAAATATTTTATATCTTCTTGAACTTATTTGTTTTTTAATTAATTCCATTAATATTAGTTTTTCTATCTCTGGGTTTTCTTTGCCTTGCAATTTTTTCTTTTTAGATTTTAATAAATTATTATATTTTTTTAAATAATTATTTTTGCCTAATAATTTTACACATAAATGTTTAAGAAATGGTATTAAATCATTTTTTGATATTAAAAGAAATTCTTCTTTTTTTAGGCTACTTAATTGTTTTTTAAAATCTTTACCTTTCTGAAAATAAAAATCACTTATATGAAAGTATACACCCTTTGCATTTTTATAGAGCTTTCTAAAAGCTTTAGCAACCGCCATGCAAGAGCCATGGCTGCATGTAGTAAAAATAGTTGCTTTTGCATTTCTATTATAAGCTATGCTATTAAATGGTACAGTTGGAGCCATAGAAACAACTTGGATAGAATCAAGGTTATCATCTAAAGTATGTTTATCATAATCTTTCCTGAAAACTCTATTAAAACCACCTGAGTATTCATCAGCTTTATTTAATGTAGTAAACTTGACAATATCACGATCGTATTTAAAATAGCTTTTTAAATTATCATATACTTTCTGTGCAATTGTGCCTCCTCTACTATGACCGTTTAGGGAGGTCTGTTGTAGAAAGATTTACTTTATTATTAGCATTTTTATCGTTTGTGCTCATTGATTTGGTTGCATTAAGATTACTGTTATTATTTAACCAAAGCGTATATTCTTTTGCACGATCTAAGGTTTGTTCTACTAATTTTGTAAATCCTGGATCAAGAAGTTTTTTTATCTCGAGGAAGTTGTTTATGTTATTAATAAACTCATTTAACCTATAGATTTGAAGATTTTTCCCCCTAAGTGCTTTGGGATTGAAATCATTATTTGATTCAGCTGGATTATTTGGTTCAGTTGGATTTGATGATTGTGGTGGGTTAGATTCTTTAATTTGTTCTAGATCATTTTTTATATTTTCATGTAATATGTTTATAGCTTTCTTCGATATATTTTTTATTGAAAGTTCTCCTAGGTCAACTGCATTAGGGCCTGAAAAAACAAAATATTTATGACAGTTTCCTTTCTTTATTTGTGTCTTGTAATAAATATGTTTTTCTTTTCCGTCAAATGGTTTGTACTCTTTGCTATAATTTTCTGCCAAGTGACCAGATCCAAAAAAGGTTATATGATATATAATATTTTGTTGTTTTTCTGACACAGTAATTCATCCCATTTTTTTAATAAAAATATATTTGTTATTACTAGCTCTATAAAATTTTCACTTTTTTGAATTTAAGTTTATTTATATTTTATAGATAATTAATATTATTTAATTTGGTTTATCTTCGGCAAGAGTTAAACTGAGAGAAGAAATGGTTTGTCCTCTTTTAACAGTTATCTTAACAGTATCACCAGCGGAATGCTCGGCTAATGCAGTTCTAAAATCCCTAACGCTATTAACAGTTGTATCATTTATAGAAGTAATAAAATCTCCAATTTTAAATCCTGCCGCACTTGCGTTTGAATTTTCAGGAACTTTAGTAACTAACACGCCTGTACTATTTACATTGTACATTTTAGCTTCTGGTGAAGAATCTATATCAGTAATAGATATTTCTAAATCAATTTTACCTCTAACATATCCATATTCCTTTATTTCTGCGATAACAGCCTTAATATCATTTACGGGAATTGCGAATCCAATTCCTTCAATGCTTGCACTACTGTATTTTGCAACTACGATTCCAACAAGTTCGGAATTAGCATTAAATATTCCTCCTCCAGAATTTCCTGGATTTATAGCAGCATTTGTTTGGAATAAATTCATAGTTTCACCGTTTATGGTGATATCTCTATTTAATGCACTTATAATTCCTGAAGTAACACTACCACCTAGTTGTCCTAATGGATTACCTATACAAACTATATTTTCTCCAACCCTTAAGGCTTCAGAATCACCTAAAGTAGCAGGATTTAAATCTTGTGCATCGATTTTTATTAATGCTATATCTAATGATGAATCTTTTCCTATGATAGTGGCCTGAAAGGCACGACCATCGTTTAATGTAACGGTAACTTTATTTGCTCCAGATATAACATGGTAGTTAGTTACAATATATCCATCTTGATCTATAATAACTCCACTACCAGCTCCAGAGGATATGTATTGATTCATGGAGTCATTTGTCTTGATAGTTTCAGTTGAGATTTCAACAACACTACTGCAAGTATTTTCAACGACAGAGGCTATGGACATATTATTTTTTGTGGAATTATTTTGAGAGTAAGAAGTGGATTGGCTATATGTTTGAACAACGGAATTATTACTGTTTTGCGTAGTAGAATTATTATTGTTGCTATAGTCCACACCGAGCATACCTGCGCAAAATCCTAATACGGAACAAGAAGCTACTAGAAATATGCTTAAATATAAAGCTGTTTTTTTACTTAAAAATTCTGAATTATTTGATTTACGGTAATATTTTGGCTTACCATTTATGTTTCTATTTTTATTAGAAGCTTGTTGATTTACTGGATTTGCCTTTGATTGAAAATTATTTATACTTTCCTTGGCTTCAGTTTGCTTTTCATCGTTTTTATTATTTTCAATGCTATTATCAAATTCTGTTACAAAAAATGTTTCATTATTATCTCTATTTTTATTAATCTTATTATCTTCCATACATATTCTCCTATCTACTTTATTATATATGTCATATTATACACTATAATTTTAAAAAAAGCACGAAAAATAATAAAATTTAATATTTGTTGTTGTTTTTTTAAGCTGTACTTAATATACTGTTTCACATAAACTATTGAAAGATGGATAAAATAGGTGTATATTTAAATAAGCAATAAATGTAGAGGTGATTTTTTATGGACAAAATTATATATGTAGATAATGCGGCAACAACTGCTGTTTCTGATAAAGTGCTAGAAGCAATGATTCCATATTATAAAGAAAAATATGGTAATCCATCTAGTATATATAGCTTAGGAAGAGGGGCAAAAAAAGCTATTGAGCAGGCAAGAGAGACTGTAGCCAAATGTATCAATGCGAATCCTAATGAAATATTTTTTACTTCAGGTGGCAGCGAAGCGGATAATTGGGCGATAAAAAGTATAGCTTTTGAACAAGCTAAAAAAGGAAAAAAACATATAATTACTTCTTCAATAGAACATCACGCAGTTCTTCATTGCGTTGAAAGCCTAGAAAAACAAGGTTTTAAAGTAACGTGTATAAAAGTAAATGAAAAAGGTATGGTAAATCCGAAAGACATAGAAGAGGCAATAAATGAAAATACAGCCTTAGTAAGTATTATGTATGCTAATAATGAGATAGGCACAATACAACCTATAAAAGAGATAGGGGAAATATGTCGTAAAAGAGGCGTGCCATTTCATACGGATGCCGTGCAGGCTATAGGAAATTTACATGTTGATGTAGTTAATCAAAATATAGATATGATGTCAATTTCAGCACATAAATTTCATGGACCAAAAGGTGTTGGAGCGCTTTACGTAAAAAAAGGAATGAGAATAAAAAACTTTATTGACGGAGGAGCTCAAGAAAGGGGCCTAAGAGCTGGGACAGAAAACGTTGCAGGTATAGTTGGACTTAGCGTAGCAATGAAAGAAGCATGTGATAATATAGATAAAAAATCAGCTAAACTTAAAAAGATGAGAGATAGATTAATTGAAAGTATTACAAAAATAAAAAGAACTAGGATAAATGGTGACTTAGAAAATAGATTACCAGGAAATGTAAATATATCTTTTGAAGGAATAGAGGGAGAAGGCTTACTTTTGCTTCTTGATATGAAAGGAATATGTGCGTCATCTGGTTCAGCTTGTACTTCAGGTTCACTTGACCCTAGCCATGTTTTACTCGCAATAGGACTTCCCCATGAAATAGCTCATGGTTCGCTTAGAATATCGTTAGGGGAAAATAATACAGACGAAGAAATTGATTATATAATTGAATGTATACCTCCGATTATAGAAAGACTTAGAAGTATGTCACCATTGTGGGAGAAAATAGTAGAAAAAGAAAAGGAAGAGAGGAAATAATTTTTTATGGCATATAGTGAGAAAGTAATGGACCATTTTGCTAATCCTAGAAATGTTGGAGAGATTGAAAATGCTGACGGAGTAGGGGAAGTAGGCAATCCAAAATGCGGAGATATTATGAAAATGTATCTCAAGATAAAAGATGGTATAATAGAGGACGTGAAATTTAAGACATTTGGTTGTGGGGCTGCAATAGCAACGAGTTCAATGGCCACGGAATTAATAAAAGGTAAAACAATAGAAGAAGCCTTAAAGGTATCTAATAGAGCCGTTATGGAAGCTTTAGATGGTTTACCTCCAGTAAAGGTACATTGCTCAGTTTTAGCAGAACAAGCAATCAAGTCTGCATTATCTGATTATTATCGTAAAAAAGGAATAGACCCTGAGCCAATAATAGGTAAAATAAAGGGCTGTGAGGGTAGTTGCAGTAATAATACAGGGGAATGCCACAGCGAAATATAATTATAATAGGTGTTCATTTTTTACTTGAACACCTATATTGATATTTAAGTATTATGGAGGGTTAACATTGGATATAAAGAATTTGATATCTAGTGCAGTAGAGGCTAGAAAAAGTGCGTATGCTCCTTATTCTAAATTTAAGGTTGGAGCGGCATTATTAACCAGTAATGGAAAAATATACAAAGGATTTAATATTGAAAATTCGGCATATTCAGCGTGTAATTGTGCCGAACGTACGGCTTTTTTTAGGGCTATGTGTGATGAAGAGAAAAATTTTGAAGCTATCGCAATAGTTGGTGGACCAGAATACGAAATGTCAAGTTTCAAATCGTATACACCACCTTGTGGTGTTTGTAGGCAAGTAATGAGGGAATTTTGTAATCCGAATAAATTTGAAATAATTTTGGCAAAAAGCGTAAGTGATTATGAACAATTTACGCTTGAACAATTGTTACCAAATAGCTTTGGACCAGAAAATCTTAATTAGGAGTGAGGTAAGGCATGAATTTTGAAGAGAAATGTATAAGTATAAGAAAAGATATTCTAACGGAAATAGGTACTTTAGGAGTTGGACATATAGGAGGTTCGCTGTCGATTGTAGAATTACTTGTTGTACTTTATTATAAACATATGAACGTAGACCCGAGCAATCCGCAAATGGAAGGTAGAGACAGACTTATTGTATCTAAGGGGCATAGTGGACCGGCGGTATATGCAGTATTAAGTGATAAAGGTTATTTCCCAAAAGATTGGTTACTTACATTAAATAAACCTGGAACAAATTTACCTAGTCATTGTGATATGAATAAAACTCCTGGAATTGATATGACTACTGGTTCATTGGGACAAGGTTTTTCTTGTGCAGTAGGTATTGCTAAAGCATCCAAAATACGTAAGGATAATGCTACTATATATACGATAATAGGAGATGGTGAAAGCCAAGAGGGACAAATTTGGGAAGCAGCGATGTTTGCAGCTCATCATAAATTAGATAATTTGATTGCATTTACCGACTATAATAAAATGCAGCTTGATGGAATGGTGGATGACGTATGTGGTATTGAACCTTTATCAGATAAATGGAAAGCTTTTGGTTGGAACGTTATATCTGTAAATAATGGTAATGACTGTGAAGAAATAGATAATGCCATACAGATTGCTAAAAAATCAGGTAAGCCATCTATGATAATATTAAATACGATAAAGGGATACGGAATATCTTTTGCACAAAAGGCGGGAGTATCTAACCATAGTATGCCTGTAGGCAAAGAACTTTTTGAGCAAGGACTCAAAGAATTAGAGGGGGCAATATAAATGGAAATGCGACAGATGTTATGTTCTGAGTTAAATAACTTAATGGAAAATAATAAGGATATAGTTGTACTTAACGCAGATTTATCCAGGCCGAATGGTGTATCGAAGTTAGATGAAAAATATGAAGAAAGATGTATAAATGTTGGGATAGCAGAGCAAAATATGGCAAGTATCGCAGCGGGAATGAGCAGTTATGGATTTATACCATTTATAATAACATTTACTCCTTTTGCTACAAGGCGAATATGCGACCAAATAGCTATATCAATCTCATACGCGAAACAAAATGTTAAGATAATAGGTACGGACCCTGGCATAAGTGCGGAATATAACGGTGGAACTCACATGAGTTTTGAAGATATTGGAGTTTTAAGAAGTATTCCCGATATAGTCATATTTGAACCTGTTGATAAAGTACAACTGAAAAAATCGCTTCCTAAAATAGTTGAGTATAATGGACCGGTTTATATAAGAATGTTCAGAAAAGAAATTGCCGACGTTTTTTATAATGATTATAATTTTGATTTATTTAAAGCAGATGTGATTCAAGAGGGTAAAGACGTAACAATATTATGTACCGGAATAATGGTGCAAGAGGTTATTGAAACGAATAAAAGGCTTAAAGAGAAAGGTATAGATGCAGAAATTATAAATGTACACACTATAAAACCAATAGATAAGGAAACTATATTGAAATCTGTGAAGAAAACAGGAAAAGTTTTAGTAGCTGAGAATCATAATGTAATTGGTGGATTATATTCAGCAGTTTGCGAATTTTTATCAGAAACCTATCCAGTTAAAGTAAAACATATAGGTATAAATGATATGTTTGGTCAAGTTGGAAAAATGCCATATTTGAAAACAGTATATAATATGAGATGTGAGGATATTGAATTAGCTGTTGAATCAATGCTAAATGATTAGTAAATAATATTATTTTGATATTTCTAGGATTAAATTCCTGGAAATATTTTTATTTATTTTAGTATTTAATAAAATTTATTAAAAAATAAATTGATTTACATTTTAAAATATGATATTATTTTATAAATGCATAAAAAACAATTTTAAACAGTTGCAAGATTATAAAAAATTACAATTGCTTAGTTTAAAATGGGAGGATGTATGAAAAATGTATAAAAAAATAAAAAATCTTAGTATAGCAAATAAAATTATAATCATAGTGTTAATAGCATCATTTATCTCACAGATAGGAGTAGGGATAATAGCATTTAATTCTATGTCTAGCTTAAGTAATTACACAAAAGAGATGGCTTCTAAATTTGGTGGATATGTTTCAGATGATAGTGAAAATGCATTAAAGAAACAAGCTGAAATGTATTTGAGTAAATTAGCTGTATCTGCAAGTAACACTTCAGATGATGTATTTGAGAGAGTTAGAGATGAAGTAAGTAGTATGGCTATTAGCATGGAGAATATTTACGTAAGTAATGCAGCATCGGGTGGTAGTATTCCACCACTTCCTGAAATGACTCAATCGTTAGACAATGATAATTCAAGAGATGCTGTAGAAAAAGCTTATATAGTTGACCTTAATAATGTGTCAGAGGATAAAACTGGAGTTTTAGTATATAATTCAGAATATTATAATAATAGCGATAAAGATGTATATGTGACTAATATAAAAGATTGGATGGCGTTATCTGAAGAACAAAGGGAAGAAATACAATCAAGCAAAATAGTAGTATCTAATAATACCATTCCTTCTAATCAAAGAGAAGAGTTAAGTAAAATAAGAAATTTTAAACAATTTGTAAAGCCACTGTATGAAACAGATACAGCTATATCTGAGGCATATGTGGGTACAGAAAGTGGGATTTTATATAAATATTCTGCAGCTTCAAGTAACGTAAGATATGTACCTGAAAATAGATCATGGTATATTGATGCAGTAGCTGCAAAGATGAAAGGTGATGAAACCCCAGTTTGGCAAAGCACATATGTTTCGGCAAGTACAGGAGAGTTAGGACTTACTTGTTCAAAGGCATATACTGACAGTAATGGAAATATATTAGGTGTGGTTGCTGCTGATATGTATCTGAGTGATATTAATGATTTTACAATAAATTATAAAGTTGGCGATACTGGTCACGCATTTATAATTGATGATACTGGAAAGATTTTAATGCATCCAGGTTATAGTGAGAACTCCAATTTTAATGCTAATCCTTTAGATACAGATATAGATGAAACATATAAGAATACATTATTAGATATGAGTTATGGACACAGTGGAGTAAGCGTAAATAATATAGGAGATAAAGAGTATTATATAGCGTATGCTCCTATGGTAACTACAGGTTGGTCATTTGGAATAATTACTGAACTTGATGAGATAGTTCAGCCTATTAAAGAAACTAGATTGTTAATAGAAGAAGAAACTAAAAATACTCAGAATCTTGTAGGACAGCAATTCCAATCATCAATATTTAAATTTATAATTGTTTATTTAATTTGTGCGTTAATATCGATTGCAATAGGAATATTATTAGCTAAAGCTCTTGTAAAGCCAATAAAGAAGCTTATGTCAGGAGTTAAAAGGATTAGTTATGGTGATTTATCGGTAAAATTAGATGTTGAGTCAGAGGATGAAGTAGGTAAACTATCGCAAGCATTTAATAAGATGACAGCCAATTTGAAGAGATACGTAGAGAATCTAGCTAAAACTACAGCAGAAAAAGAAAGAATACACGGAGAGTTAAACGTTGCAAAGAAAATACAGTCTAGTATGTTACCGTGTATTTTCCCAGCATTTCCTGGTAGAAAAGATTTTGATATTTATGCAATAATGGATCCAGCCAAAGAAGTCGGAGGAGATTTCTATGATTTCTTCTTTATAGGTAAAGAACACTTGGCCTTGGTAATATCAGATGTGTCAGGAAAGGGAGTCTCAGCAGCATTATTTATGGTTATAGCTAAGATACTCATAAAAAATCAGGCGCAGCCAGGAGTAACTCCTGCTGAGATATTGGAATCGGTAAATAATCAATTATGTGAAAACAATGATGCTGGAATGTTTGTAACATCATTCTTAGGAATATGTAATATTAAAACAGGCAAATTCGTATATTCTAATGCTGGGCACAATCCTCCATTAATTTATAGGAAAAAAGAAGATAAATTTGAATGGCTAAAAGGTAAGCATGGATTTGTATTAGCAGGAATGAAAAATATGAAATATAAAAATGAAGAGTTATATTTGAAGCCTGAGGACATGATATATATGTATACAGACGGTGTAACAGAAGCTACAAATAAAAATAATGAATTGTATTCAGAGAAAAGATTATATGATATAATCAGTAATCCAGAAGTAAAGAAAATGAGCGTAGAGGATATGGTAAAATGTATAAGAAAATCGATAGATGAGTTTGCCAATGGAGCAGAACGAGCTGACGATATAACAATGTTAGCATTTAGGAATTTCACAATTGAATCAGATGAAGAATCAGAAAAATAGAAATGGATAGGTAATTGTTATCATAATAAGCATCCCCCAGCTAGGCTGGGGGTATTTCTTTAACGGGCGAAGCCCTGTACTACTAGCCGCCTCTAAAGGAGGCTGATAC